>CAVAPG010000036.1:0-15710 GCA_963590435.1 bacterium | reverse complement strand
CTCATGGTTTATTATCTGCTCCGGTGTAAGATACGGATGATCCGAGCGCACATATATAACCTTGTTGACGGTATCTATGATGCCTCTTGCGTAGCCGCCATCCGGCAGTCTGATGCTTGCGCCCTCAAAGTATCTGACAGTGTAGCCCTTTTCAGCCGCCGTCTCGCGGCCCTTTTTCATTTCTTCGGTTTCTACCGTCGAGTAAACCGCTTTCTGCGCAATGCCACCGAAGCTTACTTTTTCGCCTTTGCCTTGAGCTGTGCTATTGCCGCCTTGCTTCTGGCTACCTCGTCTGCCGGTATCGAGTCCTGATACTTCTTCCACCTTTCGTACTTGTCCTCTGGTATCCTGACTTCCAGACCGTTCGCCGCTGTCGCGTAAATGTACTTCATTTTTGCTTCTCTCCTTCACATAATTTGTTATTGCGTCTCTTACCGCTATTCTCTGAGCAGATGAGTCTTTGCCCTTGAGATTGATATTGCCTGTGAGCTTCTGGAGCGCATTGAGAGCCGTTTTGTCTGCAAGGATAGGCTGGACATCGCTGAGTGATATTGCGCCGCTTTGAGCCTTGCTGATGACATTATCAACCGTTGTGTTGCCGGTTTTCTGAATCGTCTTTGCGCGTTCTGCCTTGCTCTGCCCTATGGCATAAGCGATTTTCGCCTGCTGTCCTGACAGTGTGGGCACGCTCTCAAGTGCTTTCTCGTTTGCATTCTCCTGTCCCATCTGCACGGCCGCGTCAAATGCCGCCGAGAACGCCGTTGTGTCTGCTTTGGGGTTGAGGTTGTATATTCTCTCAACAAGCTCTGCGGAAACGCCGTGTTTCTCTGCTGTTTCCGTTAGTGATGCGCCTGTGCCTAAAGTGTTTATGGCATCCGAGAATGTAGGCGTACTCTGCGACGCAACCTCGGCTTCTTTAATCCGCAGCTTACGGATCAGGCCTTAGCTTGCCTGACGATGATGGACTTCGACAGCATCGACGATGTTCGTAAAACCATAAAACAGAATGGCACGCTCTACGAAAGCTACAGTACGCTGATGCAGATAGCGGCGCTGCTTGCGGCAAAATACAACGATGCACAAGCTATGGCACAGATTCAGGCCTTGGCGGAAAAGAGCGGAGCAACACTGCCGCAGGTGCAGGGAGATATAAGCCTAAACAACAGCGTACAGGAACATGCGCAGGTAGCGAACGCGAGAGAGCTGACGAGAAACGCAGCAATGCCTGAAGGAGCGGTGAATAATGATTGAAGTCACTCTAAGTTCTAATCAAATATCCGTCGTAGGCCATGCAGGGGCCGCTCCAAAGGGCGAGGACTTGGTGTGCGCGGCGATGTCAATGCTTGTGCAAGCCTTCTGGCTTCTTTTGCAATTTTCTCGATATCGAAGATGTAGCCGGATATATTGGATGCACTCATAACACTCAGCAAAAGAGTGTCTTTATCTACTTTGCTCAGAATTTCGTCGATATCTACGCCGCCTGTTTTCGGATTTGCCATAGCAACGCGGAATTCGCGTCCCGTAAGTCCGCAATACAGCTCAACGGAGTCGTACGCCGACGGATGCTCAATTGATGTCACAACGGCGTTTTTGCCCCATTTTTCGTTAAGCATGATTGTGCTGACAATCTGGAACATTACCTGTGAGGCCGTAAGCTCCGTAACAAGTGCACCGGACTTTGCGCCGAATATTACCTGCATGATATCGCTCATTCCCTTTGCCTTGACCTGCTTGAGCATCAGGGATGTATCATGTATGCGCTCGGGGCAGTCAGGGATTTTTTCCAGCCGTGCCTTTTCTTCGACAGCCGCCTTAAGACGAAGAGAACCGCCGGAATTTTCGAAAAACTGACGTTTTCTTCCGAGATAGTCCTCATGCACATAGAAGAATCTGTCCTGAATTTCCTTCAGAAACTCTTCATCGAATAAAACCTTTTCATCTGTGATTTCCATAATTGTTTCCTCCTATTCTTTCGCCTTTGTATTATCATTACTCTTTGATTGACTCAATTATATAAAAAATACACTTTCCTGCCTAAGACAAAAAAGTGTATTAACATATAGTCAAAATGATATAGCGTTTTGAACAAATCAGCCGAGCCTGTCTCGGACAAACGAAAGCAGCGTATCCTCTGCCCTTGTTCTGCCGTCAGCGCGGTAATAAAGCATAATATCTCTTATGCATAGTTTATCATCAATGCGATAATAGCACATTTTTTCCGATGCCTCCACCTGCAAAACCGTCCCTCGGATAAATGTCGCACCGTTGCCGGCAACGGCAAGGTGATAACATGTCATAGAAGAGTCGACCTGCGTGACTATGTTAGGCTCGAAGCCTGCGTTTCGGCAAATCTGAATGCCTCGCGTGTGACTGTCATTACCTTCACGCAGGAAAACATACGGAATATCTCGAAACAGCCCTGCATCAACGGGTTTAAGCTCATGGATGCTGTGAACTCCGCTGTCGGTCTCACCCGGTCGATAATAACTGCCTCGCAGTTTACCGTTAATTGCATAAGACGCGGGCACCGCCAGAACCACTTCTTCGGCGCCGAATTTCAGTGCCTCAAGTCCTTCGGCCTCGAAGCTGTCGACCTCAAAAGCAAAGTCAATCTTTTTCTGCAAAATTTGACTCACGAGCTCGTCATTGCGCATCTCCTGCCATTCGACTTCGATATCCGGATATTCCTTTCTGAACTGCCTTATAAGCCCTGACAGCATGAGTGTGCAGAAAAAGCTTGAGCCGCCAAATGAAATTCTGCCTACGAATCCATTCGTGCATTCGCGGAAATATCGCCGCATATCTGCATCAAGCTTGAGCATCTTTTCGGCAGTTATAATATATCTTTCGCCCTCAGGCGTGAGCGATATTGGATTCGTGGTACGGTCAAAAATAGTAATGCCATAGCTGCTCTCGACTTTTTTCACCATTGCGCTGAGCGACGGCTGCGACACGAACAGGCGCTCAGCGGCCTTGGAAAAGCTCTTTTCCTCATAAACCGTGTAAACATACCGCATTTTCTTTAGCATCAGCCGTCACTCCCCTGCTGTTATATGAATATTATTATAAGCCATTTTTAAAAACTATTCAACCGAAAGTGTTTATATAGCATGCCCTGCCATAACACTGCTTTGGTCCGTGTTTCCTCATCTCATCACTCTCCTCGGCGAGTCTGATTGAGCCGAAGGTATATGATAGCTCATATTTATGAAGCAAAAAGCAGAACGGAGCATATCCGTTCTGCTTTTTATATCAGTCCATTATATCAACCGATACTTTTTTGCCCTGTCTCTGGGCTACAGCCCGCATGAGTATACGGATCTCTTTGACGATCCTGCCCTGCCGGCCAATGACCTTGCCCATGTCTCCGTCAGCTACGCGTACTTCATATACGGTCTCGCCGCCGCGGACGCGCTCGGTCACAGATACCTCATCGGGTTTCTCAACGAGGCTCTGTACAATATAGGTCAAAAGTTCTTTCATGCCGGTAGTTTCTCCTTATTAGGCCTCAACTTTAGTAAGCAGGCCGCGTACGGTTTCCGTAGGCTGAGCACCGTTGGATATCCAGTACTTTGCGCGCTCGAGATCGATCTTGATGTTCTCGCCCTCTGCCATAGGATCATATGTGCCTATCTCTTCGATGAAGCGTCCGTCGCGGGGGCAACGGGAATCTGCAACTACAACACGGTAGAAAGGAGCTTTCTTTGCACCCATTCTGCGAAGTCTGATCTTTACCATTTATCATTCACCTCCATATTTATTACTTCATATATATTACACACGCATAAGCGTTTGTAATCAAAGTTTAAAGCCGCCGAGGCCCGGGAATCCGCCGCCCATTCCGCCGAAGCGTTTTTGCAGCTTCTTCATATTCTTGCCCGATAGCTGCTTCATCATGCCCTGCATCGCATCGAACTGCTTGAGCAGGCGGTTGACATCGACAACCGATGTTCCGCTTCCTGCGGCAATACGTTTTTTGCGCGAAGCGTTAAGGATTGTCGGATCATCGCGCTCTGCCTGAGTCATAGAAAGGATTATCGCCTCTATCCTCGCCATACTCTTTTCATCAAATTTTGCGCCTTTAAGGGCTTTTGCGTCAATGCCCGGAATCATTCCGGCAAGGTCATTTATATCGCCCATGCCTTTTAGTGAGCGCATCTGTTCAAGGTAATCCGACAGAGAGAAGCGGTTGGCTTTCATCTTCTCCGCCATCTCAAGAGCTTTTTTCTCATCAAAGCTCTGCTCGGCCTTTTCAATCAAGGTGAGAACATCACCCATGCCGAGGATGCGGGACGCCATGCGATCGGGATAGAACGGCTCAATCTGGTCAAGCTTTTCTCCGACGCCGATAAACTTTATGGGCTTGCCCGTGCTTGCTTTAATCGACAGTGCCGCGCCGCCGCGGGCATCGCCGTCAAGCTTTGTAAGCATAACGCCGGTCACACCCAATGCATCATTGAATGCATTTGCGGCATTTACGGCATCCTGACCGGTCATCGCGTCAACGACGAGCATTATCTCGCTCGGCTCGACTTCATCGCGTATATTTTTAAGCTCCTGCATGAGCTCCTCGTCAATGTGCAGTCGACCTGCAGTATCAAGAAAAACGAGGTCATTGCCATGCTTTTTTGCGTGCTCCACGGCAGCTTTTGCTATATCAACCGGATTTGTTGTTCCCATCTGGAAAACGGGTATATCCAACTGCTTGCCGACGGTTTCAAGCTGTTTTATCGCCGCAGGTCTGTAGATATCACAAGCCGCCAGAAGCGGACGCTTGCCCTGCTTGCGCATATAGGCGGCAAGCTTTGCCCCGTTTGTGGTCTTACCTGCGCCCTGAAGTCCGACAAGCATAACAACGCTCGGAGACTTTGAGCCTATGGTCAAGCGTTGATTTTCGCTTCCCATGAGCTTGACAAGCTCTTCATTGACAATTTTTATTACCTGCTGAGCCGGTGAAAGTGCTTCAAGGACATCAGCACCCGATGCCCGTTCGGTAACGCTTTTCGTAAATTCCTTTACAACTTTATAGCTTACATCGGCCTCAAGAAGCGCCATACGCACTTCTTTCATGGCTTCTTTTACATCAGACGCTGTCAGCCTGCCCTTGCCGCGCAGTTTCTTAAAGGCAGCGGACAGCTTATCGGACAATGATTCAAATGCCATGCTATCTGCCTCCTATATCTTAAGTTTCTCAAGCTTATTCAGGATATCAGCATCTGCATTTTTATCCTTCATTTCGCGTATTATCTCATCTATCTGAGCATTCCGTTCCAAAAAACGCTTTATAAGCCCGGTTTTTTCCTCAATTTCCGTCATTGAGGCTTCGGCACGCCGTATTATATCCCATACTCCCTGGCGCGATATACCGCACTGCTCTGCAATCTCGCCGAGCGAAAGGTCATCATTATAGCGGAGGTCGAAATACTCACGCTGCTTATCCGTAAGCAGCTCGCCGTAAAAATCAAACAGCATTGAACGCATAACAGCACTGTTTTCCATAGCTCGCCCCTCCTGTAAATGATTTTTACTTTACGGAGTATATCACTGCCTCAGTTTGCTGTCAAGTATTTTTTCTTGTCGCTCATTGAATACACAGGTGATTTTGAATTAGCTCCAATAATTTTTCGATTTGAAAATGCTGAAGCTCCCACTGCAATTTCGGTGGGAGCTTCGTGTTAGCTTATTTAACTACTTACTCTGCGCAATGCTCGCAATCATGCAGCTTTTTGCTGAACAGTGCGGGATCATATGCGATGCCGTTGCGGTCATAGTAGTCCTTGACTGCTGCGGCTACTGCTTCCTCCGCGAGGACGGAGCAGTGAATCTTATGTGCGGGCAGGCCGTCAAGTGCCTCAACGACTGCCTTGTTGGACAGCTCAAGTGCATCCTCAACCTTTTTGCCCTTGATAAGCTCGGTTGCCATGGAGCTGGTGGCGATTGCGCTGCCGCAGCCGAAGGTGTTGAACTTAACATCGGTGATGATGCCGTCTTTGACCTTGATGTACATCTTCATGATGTCGCCGCATTTTGCGTTGCCTACTTCACCTACACCGTCTGCATCGTCCATTTTGCCGACATTGCGGGGATTCTGAAAATGATCCATTACCTTATCACTATAAAGTGCCATAACTGAGTTCCTCCTATTATATCACGATGTGTTATTTATTAATTAAATGAGATGCTTCTTTGTGCCGTTTTCGAGCTCTTCCCACACCGGGGAGATATCACGCAGGTAAGACACGACCTCGGGAACGACCTTGATGATATGGTCAATCTCTTCCATGGTGTTATACTCGCCTATCGACAGGCGCAGGGAACCGTGTGCGACCTCGTGGGGCAGACCGAGAGCAAGCAGAACATGGCTGGGGTCGAGTGAGCCGGAGGTGCAGGCTGAACCTGACGATGCACATACGCCCTTAGCATCAAGCAGAAGCAGGAGACTTTCGCCCTCAATGCCTTCAAAGCACATGTTTACCGTGCCGGGGACATGATGCTCAAGCGAGCCGTTTATCTTGGAGTGAGGGATCTTGCTGAGCTCTGCGAAGAGCTTATCGCGCATGGGGATAATCTTTGCGGTGTTTGCCTCCATATTGTCGACGCTCTCTTTAAGAGCTGCCGCCATGGCAACGATACCGGGGATATTCTCGGTGCCTGCGCGCTTGCCGCGCTCCTGTGCGCCGCCCTCTATGATATTGAACAGAGGCATGCCCGTCTTTGCATACAGAACGCCTACGCCCTTGGGAGCATGGAATTTGTGCCCGGACATGCTCAGCAGGTCAATGTTCATTTCCTGAACATTTATAGGCATATGACCGGCTGCCTGAACAGCATCGGTGTGGAATGGAATCTTTCTTGCGCGGCAGAACTCACCGATTTCCTTGATGGGCTGAACCGTGCCGATCTCGTTGTTTGCAAACATGATGGTTACAAGTGCTGTATCCTCACGGACTGCGGCTTCAAGATCTTCAAGGCGTACAACGCCGTCCTCGTGAACATCAAGAAGAGTAACCTCGAAGCCCTCTTTTTCGAGCTTCTTGAGCGTATGCAGAACCGCATGATGCTCAAATTTTGTGGATATAAGGTGCTTCTTGCCCTTGAGCGCTCCGACCTTGGCCATGGAAACTATGGCCTGGTTATCTGCCTCAGAGCCGCCGGATGTGAAGTATATCTCCTTAGGCTGTGCGCCGATAATGTCGGCGACTGTCTTTCTTGCGGCTTCAAGAGCCTCCTTTGCCTCCTGAGCAAAGGCATACAGGCTTGAAGGGTTACCGTACTGGGTAGTGAGGTAGGGCATCATAGCGTCGACCGCGGTCTTGCTGACGCATGTGGTTGCAGCATTATCTGCGTAAACAAACATTTTTATCTTCCTTTCGCATTTTGCATTATATCCTATTAATTATGTGGGAATTGTAACATCCCGGTTTGCCTAAGTCAAGTGCTTTTTCGCCATTTATCACCCGTCAGCAAATCATTCAGACTTACCGTATCGAGATATGCATTTGTGATATCGTCAAGTTCCTTCCACATAGGCACGGTCAGGCAACCGCCGGAGTGATCACACTGTATCTCTCCCTCTTTTATGCAGGCAACAGGTGCAAGATTATCCTCCATGCAGCGAAGAATTTCGCCGACTGTGTATTCCTCAGGCATCTTGACAAGCCTATATCCGCCCTCCTTGCCGCGAGTGCTCTGCACAAGCTCTGCTTTTTTAAGATTTCCGACAATCATTTCAAGATACTTCATGGAAAGCTGCGTCCGTTCGGATACGGTCTTGAGCGATATGAAACCGTCATCCATATGCTGGGCAAGGTCAATCATGATGCGCAGTGCATAGCGTCCCTTGCTGGTAACATTCATCGAATCACCTCCGTAATTCCTATGTTTTCTGTGTGATATTAATATACCACTTTATTAATAGGAATTGAAGTACAGATTCGACAGTTTGTATAGCTTTGCTGTGCATCTTTTGCACAGCGGTGTCTGCAATGACGCGAATTCATACCAATATTAATTAAGCTCATTTCTATCGCGGATAATTTACTTGAAATTAATTTCAAAAACGAGTAAAATCCGTTTTGTCCTAAAATAAGGCAGAAAAAGTTTGTGCTTTTTTTAATTAATTTTTAGCGATATCAGGGGGATTTTTTACTATGGATTACAGCTTTCTTATTGTAATCGCGCTGATAATGCTTTCGACCAAAGTTCTCGGTCTTGTTAGTGAAAAAGTCAATATGCCGCAGGTTGTCGGCGCTTTGATAGCCGGACTTTTGCTCGGACCAAGCTGCTTCGGACTTATCGGCGAATCGGATTTTCTTGTTAAGACAGCCGAGATCGGTGTAATTATATTAATGTTCAACGCCGGACTCGACACCGACGTGCAGGAGCTTAAGCACACCGGACTTTCGGCATTCATCATCGCCACCATCGGTGTTATCGTGCCGTTTCTGGGTGGTGCCGGCTGTTACCTGCTCTTTAACGGACAGCCGGACAGCCTGCGTATGCTCAAGGCTGCATTTATCGGCGTTGTGCTGACGGCGACCTCGGTTTCGATAACAGTCGAAACGCTCAGAGAAATGGGTAAGCTCAAAAGCCGCGTCGGCACGGCAATCATGGCCGCGGCGGTAATCGACGATGTTCTCGGCATTATCGTCCTGACGGTACTCACCGGCTTTACCGACTCAAGCGTTGAGCCGATTACGATTTTCGTGCGCATCATTGCATACTTCATATGCCTTGCAATTATCGCGGTGGTAGTCCGCAAAGGCTTCACTCATCTGCGCGAAAAAATATGGGGCGTCAACCACAGGCGCATTGCAATATACGCCTTGGCGTTCTGCTTTATTCTCAGCTTTGTCTCGGAGCATTTCTTCGGCATTGCGGATATCACGGGCGCATACTTTGCCGGTCTTATGCTCAGCGACCATAACGAAACCCGCACATATATAGTAAAGAGAATAAATACTATGAGCTACATGCTCTTCTCCCCTATATTCTTCGCTTCAATCGGCATAAAGACCGAGCTTGCGGGACTTGACGGGAACCTTATCTTATTTGCAATTACGCTGACGGTCGTTGCCATAATAACAAAAATCATCGGCTGCGGTCTCGGCGCAAGACTTACGGGATTTAAAACATACGACTCCGTATCAATCGGACTGGGTATGGTTTCACGCGGTGAGGTTGCTCTGATAGTCGCACAGAAGGGCAGCATGGCAGGTCTCATCTCGGGAACAATGTTCCCTGCCGTTGTCCTCATGGTTATAGTAACGACGCTTGTAACACCGCTGCTGCTTAAAGTCGGCATGAAACATCCGACTGCCGACAACACGGAGCCCGGCGAGGTATCCGCTGTCGGAGCTACCGATGCCGGCGGCGCAACAGCGCATGTTTAATTCAACAATTTATCTCCTGCAGCGCACCTCAACGGTGCGCTGTTTTTTCGGCTAACCATAAAAAGTCGGTGTTAGCCCGACATTTATTGGTGAGTCCCATTATAAAATCCGTCAAGCTAAAAGCTCCGACCTTTCGGTCGGAGCTTTTGTTATCATTATGCTGTTTATTAAAGATGCTGGTCGCGGTCTACTCTGTCATAGAAGTAATTCAAAACAGGTTCCATCGCCGCGGTGAGCTTCATATCGAGGTTGAAGTAATAAACCGCAAAAGTCACGGCAAAGAATGCCGTACCGGCAAGGGACAGCTTCTTAATCACGGGAAAAAGCTTGGACATTTTTTATATCTCCTTTCGATTACCATGATTCCTCATCGGGAAGTACTTCAAGCGTCGGGTCAACAGGCTCCTCGCCCATGACCGTACGCATATAGGTGTTTATCTGGTCACGCACACCCTGACGGGAGATTACGCGCGGGTCAAACAGATCGTGAGATACCCAGACAAGGTGGATTCCAAGCTCTCTTGCACGCTCTTCGAACATTCCGTGCATGCCGTCAAGAGCTTTGCAGCTCATGTGCTCCCAGAGGATAACCATGTCGGCATTGAACTCCTCAACAAACTCCCAAAGGTCGTCAAGCAGTACCTTGTAGCCGCCGTGGGTGCGGTTGCGCATGATCATCTTTTCGGTGAGCATAGCTATATCATACATTGCCTGCTCGCGGTTTTCGGGCGTATCCTCTTCGGCGATCATCTTGGTGTTGTCCATTGAAAGCATATCGGTAAGAGGCACTATGCCCCAGCAGTTGAGCATCCACACAAGCAGATCCATGTAATAGTGCGACTGCACGCCCCAAACGATTGCTCTGTGGCGGTATTCGTTGGCGGCCATGGCCTTTTTCTTGTACGCTTTCTCGGCAAGCTTCATGATCTTGCGGTCAGTCTTTTCAAATATTGGAAGTCTGCCGCTGATGGCCATGTAGTTTGTTTCGGTGTAGAGTGCAAGGTTTGAGCCGAACACCTGAGGATAGGGAGATTTGCTCATTTCAAGCCACTCCAGGCGGCATTTGGTTGCATAGTTGACGCGCTTTGCACACTCGAAGTAATATGTCCAATCCCACTTCTCACCTGTGTGCTCCTCGACGAAGGCAATTGCATTGCGCACTTCCTGTGCAGCATACTCCTGAACATCCTCGTTTGTATGACGCAGAGGAGCTGCAAGCTGGAACACGGGGATTCCGTCCTCAAGCTCCATACGCTTTGAGATAACACCGTTGCTGAGCAGCGAGCCGTCGCATGTGGTGTTGCACTGAACAGCGCAGCAGCCGAGAATAGGTGCATCATCGTCGATGGAAACACCGGCCTCAGCCTCAGGCATCGGGCAGACATCGCCTGCCAGACCATACTGCTGAGCGACGTCGATGTAGTGTATCGCCGCACGCTGGTCGAGCAGTACAGGGATGTATGTTGAAGCAATCTCACGGCTGAGGGGAACAACTGTTGGGAAGCCCATCATGACAGACTGCATCTCGTTTTCGTCAATGAGAACAACCTTTTTTGAAAATTCCGTGTCATTGCCTATACGGCGGTCGCCGCGGAAAAGCTTGTCAAGAAGCTTTGCAACGTCCTCAACGATGACGTCCTGCTCAGCATGGCAGATGCGCAGATGTTCGCCGCGAAGGCCCTGTGTGTGGCGGTCGATCATCATGGGGACGGCCAGATAACTGGACATCCAGCGGTAACGGAACATTGCCTTTATGTTGCGTGGCTTTGCAAGAACGATTCTGAACATATTGACCCAGTTATAGAGCCATCTGGAGTAATCGTAAAGTGTATCAACAACACCGCGCCACTCGCGGCGGCTTCTGTAGCGCTTGCCTTCGACATAAACCTTGCCGAAGTCCTTGCAGCCTATTCTTTTGTTGCTCATTTATTTTCCCCTCCCTGAATCTTCTTGATTTCAACGCTTTCAACAAACGCCTGAACGCGGGTGCGCATCTGGCCGGAAGATGAAATGTTGTAAGGACGGTCAACGGAGAGCACCGGGTAGCCGTAATCATCATGCAGAATGTGCGAGCCCATCATGCGCTCGTATGCCCACGGGTCGCAGAATTTTATCTGCTCATATATAATACCGTCGGCGTCATATTCCTTTGCAAGCTCGTTTACATACTCGCGGCGGCCGTTCATTTTTGCGGTGTTCATGTATCTCGGGCACTGTCCGCGGTACATATACTGGCGGCAGATCTGAGTGAGTGCGTCCTCGTCATCAGTGAGCTCTATGGGATTTCTTCCAGGCAAAGAACCATAGCAGAAACGGTCGGCACAGACATATGCGCCGGTACCTTCGATGAGCTTAATGAAGTCGATATCGTCAACTTCGGAGCCTACTACCATCAGTCTTGCGCGGTAACCCTTATCATCGGGCTCACGGGTTTCGAGCTCTTTGAGAGTTTCCTCAAGCTTGTCGATAATAAGATATTTCGGTGCAACATAGGTCGCCAGGGTTATTACATGGAACTCATATCCTGTAATACGGGGCTTGTCACCCTTTCTGAACTCGCCGATTGCTCGAATGAGCTCGCATACGCGATTGTGCTCTGCTACGGCCTTGCGAATCGCTTCATCGGAAATATCGATGCCGTAATTGTCATGCAATGGGGTAAGTATATGATTCTTGCACTGAAGAGTATAGAGAGCAAGACCGTTATCATCGGCCTTCATGGGTATCTCCATATACTCGTAGAAGAACTTTTCCTTGTCCTTTCCGACTGCCTTGAGAAGCTCCATGTTCTCAACAGCTCTGTTCATCATTGTGCAACCGTCCGGTGTGATGATGCAGTCGGCAAAATTAAAGCCGCCTTCGATGGCACGCTCGAGCAGAGCACGACTATACTCGCACAAAAAGCTCGTCATGTAATACGTAGCCATTTCCATAGAACCTGTACGCGGTGCACGAAGCCTGGTTGAAAACACTCCGGGCAGGTTCAGCAGCGGTTCTGGAGTGTTCTCGCAGACGTAAGCGACACAGACTTTTCCTTCGCTCTGCGCCTGCAGGATCAATTCATTTTGAGCCTCTTGAAGGAGATTCTCAAAATACAGCAGATGCTTTAAATCTTTCATGTCATTTCTCCGTTCATTACCTTCAATTTATTTGCATTTTTTATTTGCATTTTTTGTTTGGGCCTTGGATAAATCAATATCCGCAAAGTGCGGACTGTTATTAGTTTAACACTCAAGCTTTAGATTTCAATATACACTTTCGCTGTGCTTGTCGTTATACGTATGGCAAAAGAGCCAACATAATCAGATATCAGTTGGCTCTTTATATAATCAGGCGTTCCATTCAGCGACCTGCGCACGCAGCCAGTCGCACCAAGCATCCACGCCTTCTCCGGTCTTGGCACTTATGGGGAATATTTTTATATTGGGGTTTCTCATTTTTGCAAACTGCGTAACCTTATCCATATCAAAATCGAAATAAGGCAGCACATCTATTTTATTTATGATGAGTGCATCGCAGACCTGGAAAATCAGGGGGTATTTCAGAGGCTTATCATGCCCTTCCGGAACGGAAAGAATCATGGCGTTTTTCGCCGCACCCGTATCAAATTCAGCCGGGCACACGAGATTGCCAACATTTTCGAGCACGACAAGGTCGAGGTTATCCGTGCCCATTTCTTCAAGTCCCTGACGGCTCATATCGGCATCAAGATGGCACATTCCGCCGGTGTGGAGCTGAATGACCTTTTTCACGCCGGTGTTGGATATACGCTCAGCATCAACATCGGAATCAATATCCGCTTCCATAATGCCGATGTTCATTTCTCCGCACAGTCTCTCTATTGTACGTGTAAGAGTTGTCGTCTTGCCGCTTCCCGGCGACGACATGAGATTAAGCATGAAGCATTTATTTTTCTTCATTTCGGCACGAAGCACATCCGCTGCATCATCATTTGCCTTAAAAATATTCTGCTTTATTTCATAGACCTTATACTGTCCCATATGTGTCTCCCCGCGCCTGCTCAGCAAGCGACTATTTCTTTGATATTCATTTCCTGCCCCTGCTGCAGCCACGTTTTTCCGCTGCCGCAATGCGGACAGGTTTTGCCGTATTCGATTGTGGGATATGTACTCTTGCAGTCATCACACCATGTAATAGCCGGAATGATCTCATATTTGAATTCCGCATGCTCAATGAGCGGTGTTTTCTTCGCATACCAGTTCCAGCAGTCGGCAAGATACTCGGGCACCACACCTGACACCTCGCCGAATTCCAATGTCACAGACTGAATATCCGTGAGCGAATTTTCCTTTGCTATCTTATCGACTTGTTCAATAACATAGGTCACAATACTGAGCTCGTGCATGATTGTTCCTTTCTGAAAAAGGTGCGGAATTGCTCCCGCACCTTTAAACTTTGCTCCGGGATTTATTTCTTGCCGGAAAGCTGCTTCTTGATTATCTTAACCTGACGCTTTGCAGCATACGGTCCGATTGCCTTAAACTTATCCTCGGCAGGGATCATCTTGCTGTTCTGCGGACGGTTGCGCTTGAGGTGGATTGCATCAAACTCGCACTTGGTTGTGCAGATACCGCAGCCGATGCACTTGTTCGGGTCAACGACACTGCGGCCGCAGCTCAGGCAGCGGGAAGCCTCGGACTTAATCTGCTCTTCGGTGAAGGTAACGCGGTCGTCCTCCATGGTGAGAACCTTCTTGGAGTCGATAGCGACTTCTGCGCGTGCGGGCTTCTTGAACTTCTCTGCAGGCAGAGCGATGTTCTCTTTGTCGAGCTCCTTGAACTCACGCAGATTGCGGTGTATTGTCAGAGTCTGTCCGACGTTTACGAAACGATGGATTGACACTGCGCCTTCACGGCCGGATGCGATTGCATCGATGGTGTACTTAGGGCCTGTTGCACAGTCGCCGCCGACGAAGATATCCTTCTCCTCGGTCTGGAAGGTAACTGCATTATGGTCGATAAGGCTTCCGTCGGGAGTCTCAGCCATTGTGCCGGCGAGCACTGCACCGTATTCGGAACGCTGGCCGATTGCAACAAGAACGTTGGAGCAGGGAACAGTGATGGTCTCGCTCTCGTCGTAAACAGGTGCGAACTTGCCGTTTGCATCGCGCACGGATGTGCAGCGCATGAGCTCAATAGCGGTGACCTTGCCGTCCTCGCCTATAACAGCCTTAGGAGCCCAGGAGTTGTTGATTACGACGCCGTCTGCTATGCCGGCATTCTTCTCATCGGGAACTGTGGGCATTTCCTCGTCCTTTTCGAGGCAGTACATGTTAACGCTGCCCTTTGTCAGTCGACGTGCTGCACGTGCTACATCGATTGCAGCATTACCGCCGCCGATAACAACTACATCGCCGCTGAGCTTCTTGGTCTTGCCGCTGTTTACTGCACGCAGGAAGTCGAGGCCGCCCTGAACGCCCTTGAGCTCTTCGCCGGGGATATTCAGCTTTGCGGCCTTCTGCAGACCGACGGCGACATAGAATGCCTTGAAGCCCTCATCGCGCAGTTGCTGGATGGTAATATCCTTACCGACCTCAACGCCGCAGCGGAATTCTACGCCCATTTCACGCAGAACATCAATCTCGGACTTAACTATGTCTTTGCCGATACGGAAGGAAGGAATACCGTTTACGAGCATGCCGCCGGGAGCTGCTTCCTTTTCGAATACTACAGGGCTGTAGCCCTCAATTGCGAGGAAGTATGCACAGGACATACCGGCAGGGCCGGCACCGATAATGGCAATCTTCTGGTCAAACTTCTCGTGAGTGCAGGATACCATGGGAGGAACATAGCGATGCTCTGCCTTCATGTCCTGCTCGGCGATGAACTTCTTTATTTCATCTATAGCCAGAGGCTGGTCAACATTGCCGCGGGTACATGCATCTTCGCAGTATTTACGGCAAATGCTTCCGCAGACTGCGGGGAACGGGTTGTCTTTCTTTATGAGCTTGAGAGCGTCAGCATAGCGGCCGTCTGCAGCCATCTTGATGTAGCCCTGGATTGCTATATGAGCGGGGCAGGCAACCTTGCAGGGAGCTGTGCCGGTAGGCCAGGTCTGGATGGAGCCGTTCTCGTTCTTGTAGTTCTTGTTCCAATGGTCTTCGCCCCACTGGGTCTCGTCGGGAAGCTCGTGATGAGGATACTCAATCGGGCCTTCCTTGGTGCAGAGCTTCTGACCGAGGCGAACAGCACCTGCCGGGCATGTCTCAACGCACTTGCCGCAGGCGACGCACTTTTCGGGGTCGGACTCAGCGGTGTAAGCGGAAGCTGAGAGGTTGGGGGTATTGAACAGCTGAGA
>CAVAPG010000035.1:0-16203 GCA_963590435.1 bacterium | reverse complement strand
AAACATTCACGCGTGCAGAGCATAATTGAGAAATTGCTTGTGCTTTATATTATCATAAATCCCCTTATTGACTTTTTTACGGGATTATATATAAAGGAAATTCTCGGTGCAACTGAGCTCGATGTTGCAAAGGCTGAATTTTCAAGCACTCCGGGACTTTATATTCGGCTTGCCATGCTCGCCGTGTTCGGAATATACATTCTCATGCGCCGCGAAAAGATTGCAGTAGGAACTTTGATCATAATGGGGCTCGCCTTCTGCGCATCAATCGGAGTTCTGCTTTTAACCAGAGCAAATCTCAGTCTCGGTACTGATGTGAAATATTTTATAAAATATTGCTATAACATCGCAATGATGTTCGCATATATTTCTCTGTTTAGAAGCCTTTGTCACGACAAGACTGTTTTTGTAGAAAAGCTGTTTGGCATCGTCAGATATACATGCATAGTATGTTCGCTCGGTATTCTCATACCTTATATTTTTCATCTCGGATTTTATACATACGCCGATCAGTTGGGTTACCGCGGATGCAGAGGATATTTCTATTCGGGGAATGACATAACTGCGGTATTAACTGTGACGCTTCCTATTGCCGTGGCGAGTTTTGTTGATCTTAAAGATAATCTGTTCTCGAAAAAATCAATTATAGCCGTGCTTGCTCCGGCAATGGCAACAGTATCGCTTCTTCTCATAGGCTCAAAGACGGCATTTATCGCTGCCATAGGTACATGTGCTCTCATTCTTCTGTTTGCAGTTATAACAATACGAAAAAACGGAAGCCGCCGCGTCACAAAGCTTCTTTGGCTCATACTTGTCATACTCATAATTTTCCTCATTCTCGGCTGCATCGTCAGCTTCAGCCGGCTCTACGGTGACATTTCCGTCAGTTTTGATGCCCCCTCCTCAGTTGCCGAGGAAGAAGGCATCGAGGTTGCGGTTCTCAGTGGACGCACGACAAAGCTTCAGCAGCAGGTTCATCGTTTTGAATGGGGTGGGCCGATAACCTGGCTGTTTGGAATAGGCAGAAGTTCTGTTGAGTACATCATCGAGATGGATCTGTTTGAGGTTGTCATTTACTATGGCATCGTCGGAGCCGCAGCAATGCTTTGGATTTATATCTGGGCGGCAATTGAATTCATAAAAGCATTTTTAAAGAAGCCTGATCTCATCGGTTTCGCATTTTTCATAGCACTCGGTATGACACTCGGATATCTGACGCTTGCAGGGCATGTTTTGTTCACCGTTACAAGTGGGCAGTATTTTGTCCTTGCCATTGCGTTCAGCAGGCTTTATTTTGCCGATAATGCAGACGAGGCAGACATTAAACCCAAGCTCTTTGCAAAGCTGCTTAAGGCTTGATTGCAATAGAACCATACATAGAATTATCCCGGCGAAAGTGATTTTTCGCCGGGATTTCTATTGTGCTTTATAATGCCGATAATACATGAACTTTTTTCATTTTTGGAAAAGCAATTGCCATTCGAGACACTGTTCATGAGTTCAACAGCTGTGTTATAGTTATTGTTTTTGTATTAATTACACCGTGTATTTTCACTGTCACTTTTCGGAAAAATAATCACGCGTGGTTTGGGCATCATGTTTTATCTGCTCGGCAAGATCTTCGACGCTGTCGAATTTGCGTTCCGGACGAAGGAATTTATAAAAATCTATACGGGCTTCATGGCCGTATAGGTTACCCGTAAAATCAAGCAGGAAGCTTTCGACATTGACATTGCCGGAATCGCTTACCGTGGGGCGTATACCGACATTTGTTACAGATAAGTATTCATGTCCGTCAATATATGCTTTTGCCGCATATACACCATGCCGTGGGACAATGACACCCTGTGGGAAACCCATATTGATAGTCGGAGCCCCCATTTGCGTTCCGAGGTGGTATCCACTGCGGACCACATCCGTAAGCGTGTGCGGGCGTCCAAGATAGGCATTAGCCTTCTCGATATCACCGGTCTCGATAAGCTCACGAATTAACGTAGAGCTCACTATTACGCCGTCGCGGCGTACAGCCGGAATAATATCACAGCCTATTCCTTTATCTTCACAATAATTTTTAAGTTTCTCGGCAGTTCCGAGGCCTTTATAGCCAAAGCTGAAATCATGACCGACGACTATCCACCGGAGGTTCATTTCATCAATAAGCTCATCAATGAAATCTTTCCAATCCATACGCATGACACGCTGATTGAAGTGAATAACGACAACATCGTCTATTCCAAAGCATCGCGACAGTATACGTTCTCTGTCTTTGGCGCTGTTAATAAGCGGAACTGACTTATTAAACACAAGATTATCCGGATGTACATCGAATGTGAGCACAGTCGGCACTGTGTCAGTTTCCTGTGCTCGCTGTTTTATTTTATTAATAAGCGCCGCATGCCCGATATGGATACCATCAAAGAAGCCGAGCGCCATTGCTTTTTGCTTTACCATTAACCAACCTCAAAAAAACTTTTTATAGTTTTAAGTTTTCCGAACTCCGCTCTTCCGAGCAGTAAAAATTCCCCTGTTTCGGAATAAACTCTGTAATTTCCGTTTTCTGCGGAAATTTTTATTATATTACCGTTTTTCAATTTCTTTACCGTTGCATCATCTACCGCTATCTTCGGGATATCCGAGAAAAGCAGGTCCACAGGCAGAAGTATCTGCGACAGTCGGCCGTCTTTCGCGGCAGCTTCAATATACTCTATAGTATGGGCGTCGTCAACTGAAAAAGCTCCCGCCCCGGTTCTTCTCAAGCTGCTCATGCATGCACCGCAACCCAAAAATTCTCCGATATCGTTGCAAAGGGTGCGAACATAAGTGCCTTTTGAACAAGCAATTTTTAAAACATAATCATTACTGCACTGCTCTATGATATCGATTGAGGAAACAGTTATTCGGCGAGGAGCTCGTTCAACACTCTCTCCTCGTCTTGCAAGCTCGTAAAGTTTCTTTCCTCCGATTTTAATTGCCGAATGCATCGGGGGAATTTGCTCGATATCACCGACAAAATGCTCGACTGCAGTGGAAACTGTTTCTCTATCCGGAAGAGTTCCGCATTCGGAAATTATATTTCCTGTCACATCCTGTGTATCCGTACTCATGCCGAGACGCATTCCGGCAACATACTCTTTGCTGTCCGCTTCTGCAAATTCCACAGCACGTGTTGCTCTTCCGACAAACACAACTAGCAATCCTGTTGCAAGAGGGTCAAGTGTGCCGGAGTGTCCTATCCGACGCTCACGCAGTATTCCGCGCAATTTTGCAACCACATCGTGGCTTGTCCAGTCTTGGGGTTTATCAACAAGTATGATGCCGTTCATCAGAGCATCTCTCCTATTGCCGAAACAAGCATTTCGAGCGTTTTTTCCGGAGTTGCTTCTATCATGCAGCCTGAAGCCATTTTATGTCCTCCTCCGCCGAATTTAGCACAGAGTGCGCTGCTGTCAAAGATTTCATGCGATCGCGCTGAAACCTTGCATCTGTTATCATCCATCTCCCGAATGACCAGGCTTACGATACATCCTTCGACTTTACCGGGGATGCCTGCAATGTCGTCGCAGTCATTTTCAGTTGCGCCGGCATCGGACATCATTTTTTGGGTTACCGTTGCCGCAACGACCTTGCCGTCATAAAAATATTTAAGGCCATACAGAATACTGCCCTCGAGGGTCATTCTTGCCCTCGACACCTGGCGGAACAAATCAAAATTAAGCTTCTGTATCTCTGCGCCATAGGAAACCAGTTCGCCGGCGGCCGCAAAGGTTTCGGCTGTTACATTTGCATAGCGGAAACATCCGCAGTCGGTAGACAGTGCCATATAAAGAAGGCTCGACTCCTCTGCTGTTACATTGCCGCACATGGCTTTTATGACTTCAAGGACAATTTCACCGCAGGAGGCCTTGCTGCCGTCGAGAAGAAGCTCTGCGGCATAGTGTGAATTTGATGGATGATGATCGATGCAGACGTCGACCTTGCCTTCAAAGCCGACAGGAAGCATGTGCAGCTCTGCAACGTCAACGGCTACCGTGAAATTATAATCGGGAACAACGGATATATAATTTTTTATATATTTTTTATATTTCGGGGTGATATCCGGATTATCGTAAAGTGCAGCATTTTTTCCCATTCTTCGCAAAGCGGAACAGAGAGCAGCTGCTCCTCCGAGTGTATCACCGTCGGGACGAACATGCGTCAGAAGCAGAATATTATCATGTTCGGCAAGCCATTTGGAACATTCGTTGATTGTCATTGTTCTTCCTCGTCATATTTGATATCGAGACCATTTATTATTTTGTTTATATGTGCCCCGTACTCAATGCTGTGGTCAAGTTCAAACACAGGTTCCGGCGTGTTGCGTAATTTGAGCGAGTTGCCAAGCTCTCTTCTCAGCCATCCGGACGCTGATTTGAGACCTTTTTTGAATTCTTTCTCATTCTGAAGTCCCATGACAGACAGCCAAATCTTGCAGTATCGCATATCTCCTGTCGTCTCAACGCGCGTAACGCTGATCATTCCCTGATTTACACGCGGATCCTTTATCTCGCGCAAAAGCTTGCTCATCACAAGCTGAATATCGTCATTGGTTCTTGCAAGTTTATTTGAAGGCATTTTTCTTCTCCTATGCGTTGAGCGGCCATTATCGACCGCTCAAAAATGTTTATCAGACTTTTATCTGCTCCATTATGAAGCATTCAATGACATCGCCGACTTTGATATCGTTGAATTTTTCTACCTGCATGCCGCATTCGTATCCGCTGGCAACTTCCTTGACATCGTCCTTAAAACGACGCAGAGAAGCAAGCTCGCCCTCGTGGACAACGATATTGTCGCGCAAGACACGAACGGAACAGCCGCGCTGTATTTTGCCGTCGAGAACATAGCAGCCCGTAACAGTACCGACCTTGGAAACTTTATATGTCTCACGAACCTCGGCATGCCCTATGATAACCTCTTCAAACTTCGGCGCAAGCATGCCCTTCATAGCTGCTTCAATTTCATTTATGCAGTCATAAATTACACGGTACATGCGCATATCGACATTTGAACGTGCCGCGCTGTCGCGTGCCGCATTATCCGGACGGACATTAAATCCGACAATAATTGCACCGGATGTCGCCGCAAGCATAACATCGGACTCGTTGATAGCGCCGACGGCACTGTGGATAACTTTTACTCTGACCTCATCATTCGTGATTTTCTCAAGTGATGATTTGACAGCTTCGGCAGAACCCTGAACATCAGCCTTGACAATGATATTGAGAGTTTTCATCTCGCCGGCCTGAATCTGGCTGAACAGGTCTTCAAGGCTTACCTTCTTGCTTCCGCCGAATGCCGCATTCTTCTGCTGTGTTTTGCGCTCTTCAACAAGCTCACGGGCCATGCGCTCATCTGCGACAGCGTTAAACGTGTCGCCGGCACTCGGGACTTCTGACATACCGGATATCTCAACCGGAACGGATGGACCGGCTTCGGTGATGCGAACGCCCTTATCGTTTATCATGGTGCGGACACGTCCGACCGCTGTGCCGGCAATAATAATATCGCCAAGCTTGAGCGTACCGTTCTGAACAAGGACTGTCATAATCGGGCCGCGGCCTTTATCGAGTCTTGCCTCAATAACTGCACCTTTCGCGGCTCTGTTCGGATTGGCCTTAAGCTCCTGCACCTCAGCAAGAATGACAAGGTTTTCAAGAAGGTTATCAATACCCTCGCCTGTTTTCGCGGAAATCGGGCATACGATTGTTTCGCCGCCCCACTCTTCCGGAACTATATCGTACTCAGTAAGCTGCTGCTTGATACGCTCGGGATTCGCGCCGACTGTATCCATTTTGTTTATGGCAACTACGAGCGGTATTCCTGCTGCCTTAGCATGGTTAATGCTCTCAACTGTCTGCGGCATAATACCGTCGTCTGCGGCAACAACGAGGATTGCAATATCCGTAACCATTGCACCGCGTGCACGCATCGATGTAAAAGCCTCGTGGCCCGGCGTATCCAGGAATGTTATCGGGCTTCCGTTTACTTCAACAGTATAAGCACCGATATGCTGAGTTATACCGCCTGCCTCACCGGAGGCAACATTTGCGTGGCGAATATAGTCAAGAAGCGATGTCTTGCCGTGGTCAACATGGCCCATGACAACGACGACAGGTGCACGTCCGACGAGCTCTTCAGCGCTGTCTTCATGGTCATCAATGAGCTTTTCTTCTACTGTGACAACGACTTCTTTCTCAACCTTGCATCCGAATTCCATTGCGACGAGTGCCGCAGTATCGTAGTCTACCACATCGGAGACTGATGCAAAAACTCCAAGCTTTATAAGGCGTTTGATAACCTCTCCGGCGGATTTTTTCATTCTCGATGCAAGCTCTCCGACATTTATCTCATCGGGAATCATGACCTTGAGCTGCTGCTTCTTTGCTATCTCAAGCTGCAGCTTCTGCATCTTATCGCGCTCTTCCTGGCGGCGTTTAGCCGATGCTGCCTGCCCCTGCTGACGCTGCTTTGACTTATTGACAATCTTCTCCTTGCCGCCCTTGCGGTCGCGGTCACGGTTACGGCTCTTGTCGCCTGCCATATTGTCAAACTTTTCGTCGTATTTTGCTATATTTACCGCAGCACTTCCGCGAGTATCCACAACACGCTTTTCGGCGACCTGACGCGGAACATGAGGCTTATTTTCCTTCTCTTTCTTTGCAGGTGCGAGCTGTTGAGTTTGAGCGGTTTTCTCTTCCGGCTTAGTAGAAGCAGATTTATTATTTGTTTTCTTATCTTCTTTCTTTGCTTCTGGCTTTGACTCTACTGCGAATATTTCGGCAAGACTGCCGACCTGGTTATGCTGAGTAAGGTATTCAAAAATGACATTCAGCTCATCATTTTCGAGTACCTGCATATGGTTTTTCGGAGTCACAGCATAGTCGGTTAATATCTGAGTGATCACCTTGGATGTTGTATTAAAATCTTTTGCTACCTCGTGTACTCTGTATTTCATCATGCTCATGCATTGTTCCTCCTTTTATATGTCCTCTTTTTATTCTGCAATGATTTTTCGGCTTTTCTTCTTTTGCTCTCTTCAAACCGAAATCTAATTATCTGTGCCGTATTATTGTAATCCTCAGGTGAAATTTCACATAGCAACTTCATAAACGCATCGGCAAAACCGATATCGCATAACGCTGCCATAGAGCATCCGCTTTTCCCGACATGCGATGATATCTCCGCTTTTGTAAACGGCACCGTGATCAGTGGGGCTTTGCTCTCATACAGATAGCTTTCCGCCCTTCTGCGTGCATTTTCAGACGCATCCGAAGCGAGAATAATAAGTTTTGCCTCGTGTTCCCTTACCGCTGTTCCGGTCTCGGTTTCGCCGATACAGACGGCATTGGCTTTTCGCATCAGGCCCAGCAGATTCAAAGCTTTTTCTTTCATTGCTCCGACTCCATCTGTTGTGCAAGCTGTTCATATATTGCCTCAGGTATCTGAACGGAAAAAGCTCTTTCGAGAGCCCTGGATTTCATTGCTTTTTTTAGGCAATCCATGTTGGGACACAGGTAAGCGCCTCTGCCGGGCATCTTCCCTTTAAAATCGAGATTCACAACTCCGTCCGGTGACTTTACGGCGCGAATAAGATCGCGTTTGGGTTTCATTTCACGGCAGCCAAGACACTGCCTCATCGGAATTTTTTTCTGCATCACGGCCGCCTCCCTTCCTTTAGGCCTCGGATTCCGGCTTTATATCAATCTTAAATCCCGTCAGTCTTGCCGCAAGGCGCGCATTTTGACCTTCTTTTCCGATTGCAAGCGAAAGCTGACCATCCGGAACAATCACTGTGCAGCTCTTTCCGTCTTCGAGCATGGTCACACTTATAACCTCGCTCGGAGCAAGTGCTGCCGCGATATATTCTTCGGGGATCTCACTGTATTTTATTATATCGATTTTCTCTCCGCCGAGTTCTTCCACTATGCTCGCAACGCGTCCGCCCTTGGGACCCACGCATGATCCGATGGGATCAACATCCGGGTCTGTTGACCAGACTGCCATCTTGGTGCGGCTTCCCGCTTCACGTGCGATTGATTTAATCTCAACAGTGCCGTCAAATATTTCGGGAACTTCGAGCTCAAACAGGCGTTTGACAAGGCCGGGATGTGTGCGGCTTATGAGAACCTGCGGACCCTTTGTTGAATTTCTGACTTCAACCACGTAGACCTTTATACGGTCGCCCTCCTTGAGAGGCTCGGTTTTAATTCTCTCATTAGGCAGAAGCATCGCCTCAGTGTACTCACTGTTTGAGCTTATACGAATTGACACGCTTCCTGTTCTCGGCTCAATACGTGACACAATACCGGTCAGAATTTCATGCTCTTTTGAGGTAAACTCCTCATAGACTATGCCGCGTTCTGCCTCACGTATGCCCTGAATTATAACCTGCTTTGCAGCCTGTGCGGCAATACGTCCGAATTTTTTCGTTTCGACTGGAATCTTTATTATATCACCAAGCTTTGCACGTTTTGATATTTTCTTTGCGGCTTCAATGTCTATTTCCTGCGCGGCGTTTTCTACCTGCTCAACAGCGGTTTTGTTGACATACATTTCTATGCGCTTTCTGTCCTCATCGAGCAAAATCTCGACATTGTCAGCACATTCGGGATTATCACGGCGAAATGCCGCGAGCATTGCCTGCTTTATTTTATCATACATATATTCTCTGGGAATACCTTTTTCTTTTTCCAGATCCTCAATTGCAGCAAAAAATTCAGCGTTCATATTTATACCCCTTTTCGTTATATCGTTATGTGCAGCTTTACCTGCGCAATTTGTTCTTTTTTTATTTCAATACCGGACACAGTAATGTCCCCGTCATTATATTTTTCCAATTTCCCGACAATGGATTTTCTTCCCTGATACGGCTGATAAAGCTTGGCTTCAACCTCTTCTCCCATAAAGTATTCGAAGTCAGACTGTCTCTTCAGCTCACGTTCCGCTCCGGCTGAGCCGACTTCAAACACATAGCTGTCCGGTATCGGGTCTGCCTCATCAAGTATCGGATCAAGTTTACGGCTTATTGCTTCGCAGTCGGCAATGCCTACTCCTCCGTCCTTATCGATAAAAATGCGAAGATACCACGTTCCGGCTTCCTTCACATATTCAACACTCCACAGTCGGCAGCCTTCTTCTTCAACCACCGGTTTTGCAAGTGCTTCAACCTTATCGCTGATTTTACTCATACAAAGCTCCTATTTTTATCAATCTCAAAATGCTCAACAAAAAGAGTGGGCTGTGACCCACTCTTGAGAACTGACTAACTGACTTGTTCATAATATCACTAAAGCATACATATTGCAAGCATTTTTTGCTTGTTTTGCTTATTTACTCGTAATGTGCTACAAATTCTTCAAGGCACATGCCGTTGGACATGATAAACTCCGCTGCTTCCTTGCCGACATATCTGTAATGCCAGGGCTCATCCCATCCGGTAATGCTCTTTTTATTGCTCGGATAACGCTTTATAAACCCGAACTGCGCGCAGTTCGCGTCAAGCCAATCGAAAAAAGACTTGTCCATTTTACTGTAATCAAGTACTTCATACTGCTTATCATAAATATCAACGGCCAGACCTGTTTGATGATCGCTGGTTCCCGGCTCGGCAACAATCTCGGCGGCAATCTCCTTGGCTTCCTCATATGTATAAGTACCGTTTTGACTGAGCTCTGATGCTTTTTCATTGAAAAGCTGCTGCTGATCGGCATACGATCTGTATCCCACTGCGATATACGGTTCATATCCGGCTTCCTTTGCGGCTGATATCAATTCAGAGAGACTGTCTATAATGCGTTTATCAAAATACGGACCGTCGGAACCATATTGCTTCACTGTCGGGGAATATGATTTAAGCTTTGATTCTTTATTTATGAGAATATATTGCCAGTCGGTTATAGTGGCTGACGGAAACTCAAGGTCTTCATACTTTTCAAGCAGAGTTTTCTGCGATGTTTCATAACCTGAAAGCGGATCCGTCAAATCATCTGTTTCAACAAAAACCGTGTCGGAGCCGCCTACAACCACCTCGGATGTGAGCTGTACGCGAGAATTCACAATGAGAATCAGCGTTGCTGTCATCAGCAGCATAAAAAAAGTCCACACTGTTTTTTTGACGCGCATTATTGCTCACCCCCTTAGAAAATATACGAGTTATTTTATCACAAACACGGCGCTTGTACAAGAAAATTATATACAGACATCTTTTTGTCACATTAAAATCCAACGATTACTTTTGTGTATGTTTCTGCATTGCGTTATGTGATACATATTGCACAAATTCAAATCATATTATTCGCTGATTCTTGACATTTTATTAAAATATGATATTCTTATCACAAGAGTGTTTATACACCGCGGACATAAAGTATAGGAAGGAGACTAACTATGGCATTCAGGCCCAAAATTCTTGCGCTCGCAAATAAGATAACATTTGAAGCGAGAACCGGCATACCTAATGTACCCTCAGATCCGGAGTACCGCATACTGGCTGAGGTTGTTACAGATGAGCAGGCTGATGTTGCTCTTGCGTGCAAAGTACGGCATAGCCAAACGCTTGAGGAAATATCAAAAAAATGCGGAAAATCCCCCGAGGTAACAAAAAAACTTTTGTGGGAGCTCGGCAATGAGGGAGTAGTTGTCATATATACAAGCCCCGATGATGGCATTGAATATTACACTATGCCGTGCTGGGTACCGGGCATTATGGAAATGATGGTCGGCAACAAGGAGCAAGTCGAAGCACACCCGGAAATTGCAAAGTGCTTTGACGAATATACGCTTAAGAACATGAAGCTCATGACTCCGAATCTGCCGCGCGGTATGGGCGTTATGCGCGTTATTCCGGTTCAGAAATCCATCGAGCTTAACCGTCACGCCGTTACAACCGACCAGCTGAGCAAATATATTGAAGGGGCATGGAAGCTTGCCGTTACCGCTTGTTCTTGCCGGCGCACGCGCAGAATAATGGGCGAAGGCTGCGGCCACCTCGAAGAAGATATGTGCATCATGCTCAACAAGGCAGCTGATTTCCATGTCAAGACAGGACACGGGCGTGAGATTACAAAAGAAGAAGCGTATGAAATACTGAAAAGAGCCGAGGAAAACGGACTTATACACGAGCTTTCAAACACCGACGGTACCGGTGAAGTTGGCGGAATATGCAACTGCTGTGAATGCTCATGTCTTTCGCTTCGCGGCGGTCGTCTATTCAACACGTCAACAATAATGAAATCAAACTACCGCGCACAGGTAGATAAGGAAAAATGCGTTGCATGCGGCCAGTGCGTTGAAAACTGCCAGATGAACGCTCTGCGTCTCGGTCAAAAGCTATGCTCGACAGAGCCCCTTAAAATCAGCTCTGCAGAATCTCCGGATGATAAAATCTGGTCCAGTGAGCACTGGAACGAAAAATGGCGTGAAAACCGTGAAAATGTTGTTGAAACAGGTACTGCCCCGTGCAAGACAAATTGTCCTGCGCATATCGCGGTTCAGGGCTATATAAAGCTTGCTGCTATGGGAAGATATCAGGATGCTCTTGAGCTTATAAAGAAAGAAAACCCCTTCCCTGCCATTTGCGGACGAGTATGCCCGAAATTCTGCGAGGACGCATGTACACGCGGAGACATAGATGACCCGATAGCCATAGATGATATAAAGAAATTCATCGCTGAGCAAGACATGAAAGCAGTGCACAGATTCGTTCCGAAGATGGTAAATCAGACCGGAAAGAAATTTACGGAAAAGATTGCGGTTATAGGAGCGGGTCCTGCCGGACTCGGCTGTGCATACTATCTTGCCGTTAAGGGTTATCCCGTAACCGTGTTTGAAAAGGAAAACACACTCGGCGGCATGATGACGATGGGCATTCCGACATTCAGGCTTGAAAAGGATGTTGTTCTGTCCGAAATCGAAGTACTGAAGGAGCTTGGCGTTAAATTTAAGACGGGCGTTGAACTCGGAAAAGATGTTTCACTCAACGAGCTTAGAGCTCAAGGATATAAAGCCTTCTACGTGGCAATAGGTGCACAGAAGAGCTCGTCTATCGGTATCCCCGGCGAAGATCTCGAAGGTGTGTATGGCGGAATTGACTTCCTGCGTTCCACGCTGACCGGAAAATCTATAGTACTCGGAGATAAAGTAGCCGTAATCGGAGGCGGCAACGTTTCCGTTGATGTTGCACGCAGTGCGATAAGACTCGGAGCAAAAGATGTAACGCTTGTGTATCGTCGCGGCAGAGATGAACTCAAGGCTGACCCGGAAGAGATAGAAGACGCGCTCAACGAGGGCGTAAAGCTTCATCTTTTGGCTTCTCCTGTTGAAATTCTCGGTGCTAACGGCAAGGTAAGCGCTCTAAAACTTGAAAAAATGGAACTCGGCGCTCCGGATGCATCGGGTCGGCGTTCACCGGTTCCTACCGGCGAATTTGAGACTATGGATGTTGACAATGTCATTGGTGCCATCGGGCAGGTTATAGACTGGGGCGGTATAGACAAGGGGGCAATGCAGCTCGATAAGAAAGGCTGCGTAAAGGTTGATGAGCTTTCATATCAAACCGGTGAACCTGATGTTTTTGCAGGCGGAGATGTGGTAACCGGTCCTTCGTTTGTAATCCATGCTATTGCCGCCGGCAAAGAAGGAGCAATATCAATCCACCGCTATGTACATCCGGGGCAAACGCAAAATCTTGGCCGCGACAGACGCAAGTTCACAGCTCTTGATAAAACCAAGGCCGCGCTTGCCCTCGGCGGATATGATTCCACACCTCGGCAGAGAGCCGTAAACGCGGATGCATCAAAAGCTAAGAAGACCATGGATGATCTTCGAGGGACCTTTACAGAAGAGCAGATGAAGAAAGAGACCGAACGCTGTCTCGGCTGCGGTGCTGTTGTTCTTGATGAAATGCGCTGTGTTGGCTGCGGCATATGCACTACCAAGTGCAAATTTGATGCAATAAAACTTGTTTGGGTCGATGAGTTCGTATCACCGAGAGTAGAAAAGCTTGCCCCGCACCTTGTTGCAGGCATGGCAAAACGCGGCGGAAAAATTGCCATCAAAGCCCTTAGGGACGCGGTAGATAAACTGTAAACGGACAAACTTTAGCCGAGCGGAAAAGCATCCGCTCGGCTATTTATCATGATTATATAAAAATTCGAAAAAACTAATACGATACTAAAACTTCTATTTAGTTCCGAAGATGCGGTCGCCGGCATCGCCGAGGCCTGGAACAATATAACCGTGCTCGTTCAGATGATCATCAAGTGCGGCAACATAAATGTCTACATCCGGGTGATCCTCCTGCATACGCTTAACACCTTCGGGAGCACCGATTATGCACATGAGCTTTATATGTTTGACGCCGTCATCCTTAAGGAACTGGATTGCCGCAGAAGCAGAGCCTCCGGTGGCAAGCATCGGATCGACGACAATGACATCTCTTTCGTCTATATCGGGCGGCATTTTGAAGTAATACTTGACCGGCTCAAGAGTCTCAGGATCGCGGAACAGTCCGATATGGCCGACCTTCACATTGGGCATCATGCTGACCATACCGTCAACCATGCCGAGACCGGCGCGCAGAATAGGAACAATTGCAAGCTTCTTTCCTGCAATACGTCTGACTTTTGCCTTTGCAACCGGAGTTTCAATTTCGACCTCTTCAAGAGGAAGATCTCTTGTTGCTTCATAGCACATAAGCATTGCTATCTCGGAGATAAGTTCTCTGAATTCTTTGACGGATGTACCCTTGTCTCTGAGGATTGACAGCTTGTGCTGGATGAGTGGGTGGTCAAATACACATACCTTGCTCATTATAATTCTCCTTCATTAGTCCGCTCCTTGAGGAGCCTATTTATATTTTGCCGGTTATCCGGTTCATATACTTATTTCATTCTCGCCTGGCGCTCGCGCTCAGCCTGACTCAGCCGCAGATACACGGGCAGCAGGTCATCGGCTGTCCCCGGAGTTTTTCCGATTGCAGCCATCGCCACTCCCCATGCGCTTTGATATAAAATATTCTGCGGAGCAATGCGGCAGTCAATGCCCGCATTTTTCAAATACGATACCGTAAGCTCGGCTCCGTCACCGACGAGGAAAACATTTTTATCACTGACCTCTGCAGCAAGAGCTTCAAGAGACACTGCCCTATCATCACACATGCGCACAGGTCTGCCGTCTTTAATTTCAAACAAAGCATTATATACCTGACTTCGGCGTGCATCCATAACGGGGCATATAATGCCGCCTGCCGACACGCCATGCCAAGCCATCGCTTCAAGCGTAGAAACGCCGACGCACATCTTATCTGACGCCCACGCAAGACCTTTAACGGTGGAAACTCCGATTCTGATTCCCGTAAAGGAACCCGGTCCATGGGCAACGGCTATAAGATCAACGCCGGCAATTGTATTTTCTGTATTTCTGAGCATATCATCAACCATAGGCAAAAGCGTACGGCTGTGAGTTAAGCCGCCGCACTGACTGTACTGTGCAACGAGTCTTTCGTTTTCCACAAGTGCAACCGAAGCGGCCTTCGCGGAGGATTCAAGCGCAAGTATCAGCATTTTTTATTTTCCTCCTCAATAGTAATTTTTCTTTCGCTGTCGCTGAGCTTTTCTATACGCAGGACTATTTCATCTCCGAAGAATGCATCTTCGACCTTCTCACTCCACTCCACGGCACAGACAGCACCGCGGCGCAGATAGTCCTCCCAGCCTATGTCAAAAAGCTCATCAGCACTCTCGAGGCGATACATATCGAAATGGATAAGCTCACGCTCTCCTATATACTCATTGACTATAGTGAAAGTCGGGCTGGAGACGCGGCATTTAAGCCCCATGCCTTTAGCCATACCTCGCACGAATGCTGTTTTGCCGGCCCCGAGATCGCCATACATAGCAACTACGGTGCCATTCGGGAGACTCTTTGCAAACTGCTCGCCTATATTTTCGGTTTCCGCCTCACTGTGGCTTATAAACGTCTGCATCAATCTCACCTCATTTTTGAACATTTTCTAAATTCGAATTATACCACAAGATACCTCATTGCGTAAAGGGCAATTATATGCTAAAATGCAACATGTCCGATTAAGATAATTTGTGAAATTAAGCATTTTGAAGGGCGGCGGCTATAATAATTAATATTAATTCGAGGACAATTAAAGACTTTTTCAAGCGTGCGGATATTTTTCTGTTAGTCGTCTGCATGATAAGCACTATATTCGGCATTGTTATGATATACAGCATGACGCGCTCCTACGGCTGGACAAAATATGTTGTTGTCCAGAGCTTTGCTATGCTCTTAGGGCTGTTTGCTTTTGTTATATTCACTGTCATAGATCCTGATCTTATTGCGGATAAATGGGTTTACCTTACGATTTTCAATGTTCTTTTCATTGTCGGACTTATTTTCTTCGGAAAGGGTGACGAGGTCGGCTCGCGCGCATGGTATCGATTTGCCGGCATCGGTGTCCAGCCCTCGGAAATTGTCAAGGTCATATTCATAGTGTTGTTCGCAAAACAGGCAGCTAATTATAAGGAACAGCAAACGCTTAACAGCTTTCCGTCTGTTATAAAGCTCGGAGCTCATTGGGCGCTGTATTTCGGGCTTATTACCATTATCCCGAATGACCTCGGCAGTGCGCTTATATTCATGGCTATTTTTGTCGTTATACTCATTTGTGCCGGTATTGCATGGTACTGGATGGCGGCAGCGGCAGCGGCGGTTGCGGCAATGATTCCTGTGTTTTGGAACTTCCTGCTTAAGGACTATCAGAAACAACGTATCCTTGCGCCGTATATTCCCGATGTAGTCGACCCTACCGGTCAGGGCATAACATGGCAGACCAATCACTGCAAAACAGCACTTGAGTCCGGGCGTTGGACGGGCGTAGGCTTCGGTCAGGGCAGTTTTGCTCAGAGCAGCTATAATGCACGCCACACCGACTGCATTTTCGCGTCCATCGGAGAAGAACTCGGTATGGTGGCCTGTCTTGCAATTATTATACTTCTGAGTATAATAATTATCCGATGCTGTGTTATCGGATTGCGGTCAGGCAGCCCATTCGGCATGCTCATATGCTTCGGAGTTGCGGCCTCGCTTGCCTTCCAGACATTCGTCAACATCGGCATGTGCATAGGTATAACCCCTGTCGTCGGTATTACGCTT
>CAVAPG010000034.1:0-16228 GCA_963590435.1 bacterium | reverse complement strand
CGGGACTGAAGGTCGTCTTAGAAGTGCCGTTTGTGATGCCGTTTTCAGCCGCCCAGGCGACAGCATCGTAATAATAGTAGCCAACTGCCGCGACATCGGTAAATTCGCACTTGGAGGTGGGAGTCTTTGAACCGTTTGCACGCCACAGCATGGTTATAATCTGCGCTCTGGTGCATGAATCGCCCGGGCTGAATGTGGTGTCGCTCGTTCCGAGGGTTATTTTATTTTCATATGCCCACAAAACAGCCTTTTCGTAGTAACTTTCTGCTTTTACATCGGTGAAGGGAACATCCGTGATTTTCGCTTCGGGACAGCCGGCTGCACGCCACAGCATCGTCACGGCCTGCGCGCGTGTGCACGAGGCGTTGGGCATGAATTCGTTTTCGCTTACGCCGTTGACAATGCCGCTTTCTGCAAGCTTCATAACGCTGTCGTAATACCAATCACTTTCGCTCACATCGGAAAACGGATTTACAAAGCTCTCGCTTCCCGTCAGCAGCGTCCATGTTGAATCCTGACCGTGCGAGACCTTGTCGGTCGGGGAAACAGTGCCCATGTATGCGACATATTCGCCGATCTGGGTGGGAACAGGTGCTCTGTCAGCTCCGAGATACTGGCTTGCCGTCCAGCAGCAGTCTGCCTCACTCAGGCCATCGGTTGCCTCATAGAAGCCATACCCGCCGGAGAGCCTGTAGGAGTTGAGAGCGACGCGAATTTTACCTTCGATTTTAAGCAAATCAACGCCATTTATGCTTGCGGAAACAACGCGCTCGCCGAGGGGCTTGGTGAGATCGAATGTGTAGTCTATGCCATAGAATGTGTCAAGACCGAATACAGATACGCCTTCAGCAACGGCAGGCTTGCCGTCTTTAATCGTGTACATATCGGCAACGGCACTCATCCAGTTATAAAGCTGTTTGGGTGTCATATCCACCGCACACAGCAGGTTGTTTGAGTATCTGTAAAGCTTCGAGAGCTCAAGCGTTGAAACTGTGTCTCCGTCGGAGGGAACAAAGCTCAATGCGCCGCCTGCCACTGTTCCGAATACAGGCGAAGCAATTGACACAACAGCGCCCTCTATGCCTTCGTCCTCATAGCTCTGCCATGATGCCCAAATTTGCGCCTTGTGGATGAAATTGGACAGCTGCGTCTGGCTGAGGACCATATCGTTGTTGCGCTTGCCTTCGGCCTCAGATTTGACATCATCCCAGCCGTTGTCGAATGTGCCGAGAGGCTTGGATGCCCATGCGTAAGTGTCATCATACCAGCCCTGAAGAAGTCCGGTCAGCGTCTCGTCCGCTTCGGTTTCGCTCAGTTTGATCGCGTCTGCAGTGACGGTGAAATCGGAAACCTTGCCGTTTTCATCAAAGCTTACGGTGAAAATATTTTCCGTGACCGTGCTTCCGCCGCCGTTGACTATGTATATCTCTTCTCCGTCGGCATTGGTTACTTTCTCAATATTTGCCCTGTGGTCATGGCCGTATATAAGCAGATCAACATTGCTTGAGTTAGCTGCGCCTGTATACGCCTGCGATTCAAGCTCGTATCCGACATCGCTTCCGCGTCCGGTGTGGGCGGCAACGATGATGATATCGGCAAGATCTGCGTCGGTTATCTTCTTAGTCCATTTGTTAATTTCATATTCGAGCTCGCCGTCCGGATTGTCCAGACTGCTGAATTGAAGGTTGGGATAGTTCGTTGCAAGATCCCATGTGGCGTTTGCCGCATTACCTATTCCGATAATTGCAACGCGCACAGTGCGTCCGTTGCCGGCATCAAGTGTCTTGATGACATACGGATCATAGTAGGAATCGCCGGCCTTCGTCGCATCGCCGCGGAAATTTACGCCGTCCTCAAGAAGCGTGAGGTTTGCGCTCAGAACCGAGATGCCTGCCTCATCTGCAATTTTGGTCTGAACGTCGCGCTGCTCCGGCGTAAAGTTAAACTCATGGTTGCCCATGCCCCAGACATCGTAGCCGATGTATTTCAGCGCCGTGATCATCGGGTTTTCAAGAGTTTGCTTCTGAGTTATCGCATACTGTGCGACCAGGGTGCCCTGAATGGTGTCGCCGTTGTCGATGAGAATGGTGTTTTCCTTGCCGTATTCGGCACGCACTTTTGAAACTGCCGTAGCTACGCGTTCCATGCAGTTATTGTCCGTCCTTTGGGTTGAAACATCCTTGTCTGTGGCCCTGCCGTGCATGTCCGTTGTTGATAGGACAGCAAACTGATACGTATCCGATGCCTCGCCTTGCGTCGGAGTATCACTTACCGTCGGCTCGGTTCCTTCCGCTAACGCTGCCGGCATCAGCGATATTACCATGCACAGCGCAAGCAGAAAAGCCAATAAGCGTGACTTCTTCATTTGGGTACTCTCCTTTTTTTAAATTTCACCGCCTCTGAGCGATGTTCTTGACTTAAATATAATATATTGTCGCTACAAAGTCCAGCAAATGTTGAATATCGACATGCTTATGCCCAAATTTTATAATTCACCGTTCTGCGGAGCGGCGAACGAGGGCTTGCAGATCCTGCAGGCATTCCGAAAAAAACATTTTATATCCACGGCACAGGCGGTTAAGCTCTATCTCATTACCGCAAAAATTATCACGGTCACGGCGGCAGCCGCCGCGGCAGAGAGCAAAATACGGGCAAGAGCGGCATTCGGATGCAATATGTGCAGACTCCTCGCGAAAACAGATATCCTTACGGCGCACGTCAATGGCATCGAAATCGTCTTCGGCAACATTGCCGAGCAGATACTCGTCCATGCAATAAAAGTCGCAGGGATAGACATCTCCGTTACTCTCAATGACATATTGCAGACTGCACACGCCGCTCATGCCGCAGCTTCCGGGACGGCTGCCGAGGAGCATCAACGCCAGCTCATCAAAAAATCGGATATACACCGGATGCGCGCTTACGGCATCTCTTTCCCAGAATCGGAAGAGCCGAATGAGAAATTTTCCGTATTCGTCCGCGCTCAGGAAACTCTCCCCGGCCACTGCGTCAATGCACGGAATATACTGCTGATAGTATAATCCCCGACGCTTGAAAAAATTATACATAGCTTCGGTGCTGCGCGCGGTGCTTGCCGTGACAACGGTCAGAATATTAAATTCCACGCCGTATTTTTTGAGCAGCTCAATTGAGTGCAGCGCCTTTTTATGGCTTCCTTTTCCGCGCAGACGGTCGTGCATTTCGGCTGTGCCGTCAAGCGATATCCCGATGAGAAAATTATTTTCACGGAAAAACTCCGCCCATTGCTGATCTATGCTCTGTCCGTTTGTCTGAAGTGCATAGTGGACCTCTATGGCATGCTCGTTTTGCCTTTGAACCTCCGCAACAAAATAGCGGAAAAAATCAAGCCCCGACAGCGTTGGCTCACCGCCCTGAAAGAGAAAGGTGCAGCTTCGACTTGTGTGTGCGAGGGCACGGGAAATCAAAACGCAGGCTGTTTCATGCGTCATTAATCCGTATGAGGGAATGTCTCTGTGCTCTGCCTCGTCCCTGTAAAAACAATATGCGCATCTGAGGTCGCACAGCGAAGATGCCGGCTTTATCAGCACGTTTATATCACGAAGCTTCATATTATTTGAGCGTGGCGGTGCGCAGTATTATGCGCTTTTTTGTCCAGAGATGACGGTATCTGAGATTTGGCCAGAAGCCGTCATGAATTTTCTCCATCTGTGCATACATACTTGCGCGAAGCTCTGATTTTATGTCAGCATACTCCGGCAGAGCCGCGAGATTTTTCATCTGGAGCGGGTCGGAGATGTTGTCAAATAGGAACTCCTTTTTGTCGACGCGATACACGGCGTAGGTGTATTGCTTGCTCCTCACACCGCGCCACTCGCGCCCCGGCCCCCAGACGGCAGTTGGTCCGGTGCCCATAAGCAGAGACGGCGTTTCGTTGTCCGCCGTTCCGAGCATGCATCCGCTCAGATCCTGTCCTTCAACGTCTTTAGGACAGTCAAGCCCCATAAGCGAGAGAAGCGACGGCATAATATCGACCGTATTGAAGCAGAAATCGCGCCGTCCCACGGGGAGCCTGCTGCCCCAACGGACAAAGTACGGTACCCTTACGGCTTCGTCATAGAAAATGTTTTTAGCGCGTCTGCCGTGCGCGCCGAACATTTCGCCGTGATCGGATGTGAAAACGAATATGGTGTTATCCCTCAGACCGAGCCTTTCCACGGCATCGGTGAGCCTGCCTATATTGTCGTCCAGATTTGCAACCATCGCGTAGTACACGCGCATCCATTCGGGCAGCTCGCACCGCTGCTTCGGACTCAGCCGCGCCCACATATCGGCGTGCAGATCGTTTCTCGGACTGTAGTTGTCCGGAAGCCTGATATTGGCGTTTTTCAGAAGATTATAGTATTTTTCCGGCACATTTTTCCGCGTCCACGGATCATGCGGCGTACCGAGCGAAAGAAACATCGCAAATGGCTTTTCACCTGCGCTGAGCCGTTCCAGATTGGAAATGGCGTAGTCGGTCATGAAATCCGGCTCGTAGCCTTCGGCGTAGTGCTTTTCCGGCGTGTCAAGGTGATAGTAGGCCTTGGGAGCGTAGTATTCATGATGAAAGTTGTATGCGGCAAAGGTATCGTCAAAGCCGAGCCTGTCGGGGCCTTTCGGGATAAATGAATTTGCGGTGTCGTAATGATGCCCGAGCTGTGCGGCATACAGATGCCACTTGCCTATGTAGCAGGTTTCGTATCCGCCGTCAGTCAGCTCGTGTGCGATACAGCGGTGGTTCGGGTTCATGCGTATTTCATTTATCACCATGCCGGTGCTCGTGGTGTATTTGCCGGTGAAGAGCGATGCACGGTACGGCGCGCACACGGGGTGGCCAGATACGGCGTTATCGATAGATAAAGACTCCGCGCAGAGATTATCAATGTGCGGCGTGCTGACATAGCGCCCTCCGTTGCAGCTCAGGGCATCGTAGCGGAGCTGGTCTGCAAAAACGTATATAAGATTAGGTTTGTCACTCATGATTTATCCTCCGATGCGCGAAGTATCCGGAGCTTCGCGTGCATTTCCTCCATTTCCTTTTTGCCCAGCGGGTAGATGATCATCAGCACAAGCATAACGGCGTACATAATGCAAGGAACAAGCGTTGCCACGGTGTACATACCCTCAAGAGTGGCGGCGTTCTGACCTGTGCCGACAAGGTCGCTGTCGTAGCCGACAAGTCCGACAAGCAGCGGCGCAAGAGCTGCCAGTGCCTGCCCCACCTTGCGCATGAATGTGAACACGGAATAGCTGATTGCCTCCTCACGGCGTCCCGACTGCAGCTCCTGCGCATCGATGACATCCATCGCCATTGCCCACACTTCAAGGGTGAGAAAGCCCGTGCCGAGATTGAGAAAGAAGCATGCCGCAATGTATGCCCACGGATTCCGGAATCGCAGAAGCCAGACGAGAAGCATTGTCACCGTGGATATCGCAAGCCCGACAATGCTGATTGATTTCTTGCCGAATGCGGAGATCAGCTTGTTGACAAAAGGAATCATTGCCAGCATCGGCAGATATGATGCCACAGTTACGAGCGTAAGCAGTCCCGCCTTGCCGTAATAGTCCTTGAATATATACACGTTTATTGTGTTCAGATACATTGAAGACGCCATCAGCAGGCATCCGATAATGCTCATAATCACAAATGCGCGGTTTTTAAGAAGCGAGGCAATAACCTTTCCGGCACCGATGTGTTCTTTTGAGGGGGGCGACGGAATATACTCGCGCGTCCAGCGAAACGAAAGCGTGTAGAGCACAATCATGGCTATGCAGATAACACACATTGCAATGAAAAGCTTGTGAGCATCGAGCGTTTTGCCGGTAAACACAAGCATCGGAAAGAGCATCGTTGCAGGAAGCGAACCGACACCGCCGCCGACGGAGCGGCACATGGACAGAATGCTTCGCTCATTCTCCCTGCGCGTCATAACGCTTGCCATAGAGCCGTATGGCACGAGAACAACTGTGTAGAGCATGCCGTATAGAATATATGTTCCGGCGGCATATGCGACATAAGCGCCCTGACTCAGCCCCGGAATGTATGCCATCGTAAGCACCGAGACCACCGCAAGCGGAATGCCTCCCCAGATGAGAAACGGGCGGAACTTGCCGCCGGCACCCGGCGTGCGCCTTTGTGCGAGAAAGCCCATAATCGGATCATTAATGCCGTCCCAGAGGCGGGCGACAAGCATGATGACAAACACAGCGCCCGTACTTATTTTCAGAATGTCCGTATAAAAAACCGACAAATACGCCCCAAGCGCCGAGAATGCCAGCATTCCCGATACGTCACACAGCGCATAGCCTATATAATTCTTCGCAGTCAGCTTCTGCTCCATCGTAAACCTCCGATATGATATATCACTTTATTCTATCATATAAATGAAATTGCAACAACAAAAAACCAAAGCTGCAGCCTCAATCGGAGCTGCAGCTGTTTTATAATGCTATATTTAATAATTGGGGCAGGGCAGGGACGAGAAAAATCGGGAACTATATCGTTCCAAACAATGCCGAATCGAAATTGCGTATATCTACATGGGATAATTATCGCTGCCGGAAAATCACATTTTTTCAGGGGCCGAAACTCCGATTATCGACAGAGACAGGGCAATGACCTTGCGGACTGTGTCGGCAAGGCACAGACGCGCATTGAGGACGCCTTCATCCGCACCTTTTATGCGGCAGACGGTGTAAAACCTGTGGAAACGTGCCGCAAGCTCTGTGACATATTTGTTTATGCGGCTGGGGTCGTAGTCGCGTGCCGCAAGACGTATCTCCTCCGGCAGCAGAGCAACCTGCTTTATAAGCTCGCGCTCCTGCTCGGCAGACAGCAGCGAAAGGTCAACCGTGTTTATATCCGGAACATCATAGCCTTCGGCAGCAAGCGCCGCTATCATTGTGCATATTCTCGCATGGGCATACTGAACATAGTATACCGGATTTTCGCTATCTTGACGCACAGCAAGATCGAGGTCAAACTCGACAGGCGACTCGGGACGGGAGTTAAAGAAATAGCGTGCCGCATCAACGGGAATTTCGTCAAGCAGGTCGGAAAGCGATATTGCCTTGCCCGTACGCTTAGACATTCGAACGACCTCGCCGCCGCGCGTGAGCTTCACAAGCTGCATGAGGACAATATCGAGCCTGTGCTCGCCGTCCAAACCGAGTGCGTCCATAGCGCCCTTCAGTCTTGCAACATGACCGTGATGGTCTGCGCCCCAGACGTTTATTACCTTGTCAAATCCGCGCTCTTCGAACTTATTCCGATGGTAAGCGATATCAGCTGCAAAGTATGTGTAAAAGCCGTTTGCACGGCGCAGGACATCGTCCTTGAGCTCGAGTTTTTCTATATCCTCCGGCTTTTTTCCGGAGGCTAACAGATTATCTGTGAGTATCTTCGAAGTGTGCAGCCACAGAGCGCCGTCTTTCTCATAGGTATATCCTGCATCGGTAAGCTTCTGCACGGACTCTGCCACATAACCGCTCTCATGCAGGCTCGATTCGAGGAACCACTGATCATATTCGATGCCATAGCGAGCAAGGTCATTTTTCATCTTGGGCAGATTAACAGCCAGGCCGAACTCGGCCATTTTCTTGTGCCTGTCCGCGGTCGAAAGCTCAAGCCACCCGTCGCCGTATTTTTCGCAGAAGAGCTTGGCAAGCTCCTTGATATCGTCTCCGTGATAGCCGTCCTCGGGGAATTCCACAGCATCTTCGCCTTTCAGGTACTGAATACTGCGTGCCTCGATACTGGCAGCAAATTTTTCTATCTGATTGCCGGCATCATTGACATAGAACTCACGCCAGACATTATATCCTGCCCTCGACAGCACGGAAGCAAGTGCATCACCCAGTACGCCGCCGCGGGCATTTCCCATATGCATGGGACCTGTCGGGTTTGCGGAAACGAACTCAACCATGAGCTTTTTGCCTTCGCCGATATTGCAGTTGCAGAAGCTGTCGCCCTCTTCGGCAACATTTTTAAGAACATCGGCGTACCATTTGCCGCCTATACGGAAGTTCATAAATCCCGGTCCGGCAACCTCGGCGCTTTCAAACCAGCTTCCTTCAAGAGACATATTCGAAACCAGCGCCTCTGCGACCTTTCGGGGAGGCATACGCATGAGCTTGGCACTTGCCATTGCATAGTTTGCGGCGTAATCTCCGTTTGCGGTGTCTTTAGGAATCTCAACACTGCCGTTGAGCGTAACGCCTGTCGGCAGATCGCCTTTCTCAGAAGCGGCAAGATATGCTGCATTTACAAGCTCGGTTATCTGCTGCTTTGCCATTTGTATCATATTAGACATATTATTTTTATCCTCTCTCAGTTTCTTGGTCTTACGCTCATATTCAGCTTATTTCTGCTTGCAACCGCATGCTCCATGTTGACAACATATTCAATGCTCATATCTCCACCGTAATCATCGAAGCTTGCGGCAATTTTCCTCGTTTCAACCCCAAGAGTTGCACTGCCGAATTTAGTGTCGTAGAGGAATTTACAGCGCTCCCCCTCGCGGAAGACCATTTTGGTGTTGAGCATTCCCTTGCGCTCCACCGTCACGCCTTCACGGCTGATATCCACAGTCGTGCTCGTTCCTTCAAGCCCGGTCAGCTCGCTTTCGTGATAGAACAGCTGATATCCTTTCTCGGTTCGGCAGTAAATTCCGTCGGTTACAAATTCTATTGTCTCGGCGTTCGGCTCGGCAATCCCCTGAACGCCGGTAATCTTAATCACAGCATCCATACCGGCACCTCAATCTTCAAGCGGGAAAGGCTCAATGTGGCAAACCTCGCTTTTCAGCTCATACCCGAGCATTATCGGTGCAAGGGACTTAAAGCTGTCCTTATCGCCGCTTGTGTAATAGCTTTCGCTTCCGCCGTCTGCGTTCAATAAATCATTGGAATTCAGGTACTCCGCAAGCGCCCTTGCCGAGGCATCCGCCGCGCCTACAAGAATGACATCCGACCCGAGATATTCTCTTATGGCGTCCGCTATCAGCCCGTAGTGCGTACATCCGAGCAGAAGCGCTCCGACGCCCTTGAGCGGCTCCAGAGAGCGGGCAACGACCTCGCGCACCAGACTATCCGTAGGAAGATAATGTCCGCTTTCTATCATCGGAACAAATTCGGGGCAGGCCAGAGCCGTTACCTCGGAATCGGGAGCGAGTGAACTTATCTCCGCCTGAAAAGCGCCGCTTTCTATGCTTGTTTTTGTCGCAATTACTCCGAGTCGCTTTGCATGAGTTTGTGCAAGCTCAAGTGTTCCGGGCTTGAGCACTCCGATTGCCTTTGTTTTGTTATTTTCAAGAATATCGGGCGCGTTGCTCGATATAGTGCCGCAGGCCGCTAAAATTGCCTTCACGCCGAAGCTCTCCGCAAACGCAATGTTCTGCCCTGCGATAATGCGCATCTGCTCGCGTGGTCGTCCGCCGTACGGCATACGGCCAGTATCGCCGAAATATATGATATTTTCATTCGGAAGCAGTCTCCTCAATTCACGGACAGCGGTCAGTCCGCCAAGTCCCGAGTCGAACACTCCGATTGGTCTGTTGTCCATTATAAAATCTCCATTGAAAAGCTTAACTATGATATAATATGCCAACTCAGTGAAAAATACAAGATTTTTATTGCGGCAACGGCATTTGTTAAGATTCGATAAAATGCAAAAAGTATTAACAGCCTGTTTGTTGACAAAAAAATTCCCCAATGTAGAATGTAAGCATCGGAGGTATAAATATGAAGAGAAACAAACACGAAGAAGACGAAGAAATTCGCAAAGCAAAGGCTAACATCCGAAGAGGTTTTATTGCGGCGCTCATCGTTGTTGCATTATTTGCAGTCATAGCGTTTGTTATGATTGCCCTCATGAGTTCAATGGCATCGCCGTGGGCAGAAATGGGCTGAGCTTAAGTTCGGATAATTTTTTTATTAAAGCTATCCGTCAAGACAGAATAAAGCACAAAAAGATTTGATTCAGCCCTAATTTATCTCTAAAAAGCTTGTAATTTGAACGCTTGGGTGTTAAAATACATTTTTGTGTTGAATTTTGATTAGGAGTTGAGTTTAAATGCAGAAACTCAGAAATGTTGCGATTATCGCGCACGTTGACCACGGCAAGACCACACTTGTCGATGAGATGCTCAAGCAGAGCGGTGTTTACCGTGAAAATCAGGAGATTGTCGACCGAGTTATGGACTCCAACGACCTTGAGCGCGAGCGCGGAATCACCATTATGGCAAAGAACACCGCCGTGCAGTACGGCGATACGAAGATAAACATTGTCGATACCCCGGGGCACGCCGATTTCGGCGGCGAGGTCGAGCGTATACTAAAGATGGTCAACGGCGTTATCCTGCTCGTTGACGCGGCAGAGGGCCCAATGCCGCAGACAAGATTTGTCCTTTCGCGTGCACTGGAACTCGGCCACAGAGTAATAGTTGTCGTAAATAAGATTGACCGTCCCGATCAGCGCATACATGAGGTTATCGATGAGGTCCTTGAGCTGCTGATGGATCTGGATGCCACAGATGAGCAGCTCGACTCTCCCATGCTGTTCTGCTCCGGCCGACAGGGAACCGCAAGCTATTCGCCCGAGGTTCCGGGCACGGATCTCAAACCCCTGTTCGAGACTATCCTCGAATACATTCCCGAGCCCGAGCAGGATGTTGACAGCCCGTTCCAGATGCTCGTCTCCAGCGTTGACTATAATGAATATGTCGGACGCATTGCCATCGGACGTATCGAGCGCGGCATAATAAAGCAGAATCAGGAGATTGAGGTCTGCAACTATCACGCACCCGATGCCGCACCGGCTAAGGCCAAGGCAGTTTCGCTTTACGAGTTTGACGGACTGAGCAAGGTCCCCGTAACCGAAGCTGCCGCCGGAAATATAATTGCCATGAGCGGAATCGGCGATGTTACCATAGGCGATACAATATGCGCAAGAGGCTTCGCAGAGCCCCTGCCGTTTGTCAAGATATCCGCACCTACTCTGGAAATGACGTTCTCGGTAAACGACAGCCCGTTTGCCGGAAGAGAAGGAAAATTCGTCACATCGCGTCAGATCCGTGACAGACTTATCCGCGAAACTCTCAAGGATGTGTCACTGCGAGTCAGTGATGTTGATGGCGCAACCGACTCGTTCAATGTCGCCGGCCGCGGCGAAATGAGCCTGAGCATACTCATTGAAACCATGCGCCGCGAAGGCTATGAATTCCAGGTTTCGCCTCCGCGTGTGCTGTATAAGGAAATAGACGGCGCAACATGCGAGCCTGTCGAGCGCGTGGTTGTCGATGTCCCATCCGATTACATGGGCGCGGTTATGGAAAAGCTCGGCGCACGCAAGGGCGAGTTCGTAGAGATGACCCCGGTGGGCAACCGCGTAAAGCTGACCTATCTTGTCCCGTCCCGCGGACTGTTCGGCTACCGTAATGAATTCCTCACGGACACAAAAGGTGAGGGCATTATGGCCTCCGTGTTCGAAAAATATGAGCCGTACAAGGGCGATATCGCCAGAAGAAATACCGGATCGCTTATTGCATTCGAGACCGGCGAAGCTGTCGCATACGGCATATGGAACGCACAGGAGCGCGGCGCGATGTTTATAAGCCCGGGAACCAAGGTTTATGCCGGCATGATCGTCGGTGTGTGCCCCAAGGCCGATGATGTTGCGGTCAATGTCTGCCGCACGAAGCACCTGACCAACACCCGTGCTTCCGGTTCGGACGAGGCCTTGCGCCTTATCCCACCGAGACAGATGAGCCTTGAGCAGTGCCTCGAATTCCTCGCAGATGACGAGCTTCTTGAGGTTACACCGAAGAACCTGCGCCTGCGCAAGAGCATCCTCGACCACGGACAGCGTATGAAAACCGTCATGCGCAACAGATAATTGAAGATTAATTTACAGCACGGGCTGCAAATGCAGTCCGTGCTTTTCTGCTTTTCTAATGAAATCAAGCAGCGTTTTAGGTGTTCGATATAAATGTGACAAATTTGTGTAATATGTATAGTTCTGTATATATTTTCAGCAAAAAAACCTTAATTTTTCATATAATCGGTTACATAATCTCTTGCAAAACAGGCATGCTTGTGTTAAACTGTTATCAAAATGCGTAAGGTGTGTCTTAGCGCAATTGAAGGGGGGACGAATTATTGGAAAACAAAGCAAAGATCATAGCGGTTGCAGGTAAAGGCGGCGTCGGCAAGACGTCAATTTCTGCATCGATTGTAAGACTTCTGGTTGAAAATTTCCCTGATAAGAAGATACTTGCAATAGATGCGGACCCGGCCGTAGGCCTGTCGGTTGCTCTTGGGGTGGATGTTAAGCTTACGCTCGACGATATCCGCATGAGTATTGTCGACAGTGTTGAAAACGGCGAAACGAGAGAGGCTCTTGAGCTTCTCAGCGAGGCAAGATTCAAGATCTTTGATGCACTGGTTGAAATGCCGGGCTTTGCTTTTCTCGGAATCGGCAGACCTGAAAGCTCCGGTTGCTACTGCAAAGTCAATTCCTATCTGAAGGAAGTTATCGGCATTCTCGCAAACAGCTTCGACTACGTCGTTATTGACGGTGAAGCCGGTATCGAGCAGATTCAGCGCCGAGTCATGGATAAGGTAACGCATCTGCTTCTTGTAACTGACCAGAGCAAGAAAGGCTGCCAGGTAGTTGCAACAATTAAAAATGTTGCAGACGAGCTTATCGTCTATGATAAGATTGGCGCCATCGTAAACAGAATGACAAACCCTGAGCTCGCGGAGCTCATCACTGTGCCAGGTGTAGACATTGTGGCACGCATCCCGGCGGACAGCGCTTTTGCCGCCAATGACATAAAGGGCAAGAGTGTGCTCAGTCTGCCCGAAGATTCTCTTATGCTCAATGGAGTAAAGGAAGCACTCCAAAAAATAGAAATTCTTTGAAGAAGAGGTGTAACATTTGAAAGATCTTAAGCATCTGATCTACTTCGAAAGTCTTCTTGAGAATGCTGACAACGAGCTGGTAAAGCAGGCTCAGGCTGAAGGCGATATCTGCCTTGGCTACACTTGCTATCATGTTCCCGAAGCACTTCTCAACATAGGCAACTGTTTCTCCGTGCGTCTGCGCGCACCGAAGACAGGATCAATCGACATCGCAACCTACTACATGTCCAACTACACCTGCGAGTACGCACGCGCACTCGTAGAACGTGCAATCGAGGGCGGCTATCAGTTCCTCGATGCAATGATCGGTGTGGACGCCTGCTCCATGATGAACCGTGCAATGGAGCACTTCGAGGTTCTGAAGGTCAACGACAAGGAAAAGTTCTTTGTAACTCACATGGATATTCCTTTCAAAGTGACCGACTACACTATCGATGCATATGTAACCCAGATGCAGATTCATGTCCTGGACAATCTGAAGGAGAAGTTCGGCGTTGATACTTCCGAGAAGGCTATCCGCAAGGCAGTCAAAGAGCACAATGAAGTCTGCAAGATTCTCACCGAGATCGGCGATATGCGCAAGGCCGAGAATCCTGTTATCACCGGCTATGAGTACCATATCCTGAACCTCGTTTCCTTCACCTGTCCGAAGAGACTTATTCTCCCGTACCTGAAGGAGACACTTAAGGAACTCAAGACACGCAAGCCCGATCCTAAGCCTTGGTTCCGTGCAAGAGTTGCAATCGTAGGTTCTGAGATCGACGATCCTAACCTGACCAAGCTTATCGAAGGCTGCGGCGCGTTTGTCTGCTCAGACCGTCACTGCTTCGGTTCAACACCGGGCCGCGAGGTTATCGAGCTCAACGACGAAGAGCCCGCACTCAGACAGATTTGCCGTCATATTATGCAGCACTCCGAGTGCGCACGTTATATAGCTGATGAGAAGGTCCTGCAGCGTCGTCAGACAGCTGACCGCCTTGCAAAGGAATATAACGCAGAAGGCATCATCTATGAGCAGATGAAGTACTGCGACTACTGGGGCTTCGAACGTGCACTTGTCAGCCACATTATGTCTGAAGAATACGGCTGGCCTGTCCTGTCCATCGACAGACTGTACAACAACGGCAACTCCGGTCAGCTCCGTACCCGCTGCCAGGCATTTGTTGAATCTCTGGAGATTAAGCGTATTCATAAAGAGGAGGGCATGAAGTAATGGCTAAGACTCCTAAATATCCTAATCCTAAGTTTTTCAAAGCGAAAGACAATATCGACTGGAAGAAGCAGTGGGAAAACCTGAAGGTTTGCGGCGGCATCTTCTATGATATGTTCAAAGAAACCGACTGGGAAGCATTCAAAAACAGCTGGAAGAACACCCTGAAGATGGATGCAGCACGCGTTAAGGAAGAGTACAATTCATTCATGGCACTCGACCAGCAGGGTAAGCTCGATGCTGTCCTCTACGGTGAAAAGAGACTTGGCAGACTGTATGCCAAGGGCGCAATGGCAACCGTTCGTCGTGAGTGGCGCGGCATTAAGGACACCGCATACGATTTCTATGAGTGGGCTCGTATGTGGGGCATGCTCCTTATGACATTCTCAAAGGACCTCATCCCCGCACTTAACAGTGCTCTGCATTATCGCTGGATGATTTCCTACTTCTGCTGCCATGGCTTTATGGATAAGAACATCATGGGTCAGCGCGGCCGCGCTCTCCGTATGAGCCATATCCTTATCTACGATATATTCCGCTATGTTGCAGAGAACCTCGTTCTTCTGTCCAAGGCTGACCGTAAAAACGGCAACAGCGTTGAGCTCAATAAGATGCTCGTAACCTTCGACGAGATGACCATGGGTCAGATCATGGCCGGTTTCCCCGACCTCGTTGGTATTCCTCACCAGCTGCTGCCCGTCTTCCTCGTCTCCGAGATCGACCAGCTCACCTGCGTACCTTATATCGACGCTGTTGAGTCCTTCGGTCTGCCCGCAGACTGCTGCCCGGTTCCTTCCTCCGAGTGTGGCGCACTGGTCATCGATGCACTGCCTGACATGGGCTCCTGCTTCATCTCCAGCTCCATGCCTTGTGACGGTTCCACCATGGCATCATCTTACTTTGCACGCCGCTTCCCGAACATCCCCGTGTTCCACCTCTGCTTCCCCGTACGTTACGAGGACGAATCCGTCCTGCAGTCGGCAGCCGAGGATATCAAGGCCTGCATAAAGTTCATTGAGGACACCACCGGTGCAAAGTGGAGTTGGGATGCTTACTTCACAGCAATGAAGCGTTTCAATAAGGAAACCTCCTACGAACTTGAAAAATGGGAAATCAACAAGACCAAGTATCCGCAGCTGCTCGGACCCTGCTATGAGCTGTTCCGCAAGTGGAACTACGAGATGGACGGCGGTATCGATCCTCGTGTTCCTGCTACCTGCGAAAAGATCAGCAAGCTGATCCGCGAAGCATATGAGAACCGCGACGAAGCATGGGTTGGCAAGATGAAGTATCGTGCAATAGTATGGTCCTGCCCGGCTCACTACTATGCAAACTTCTCCAACTGGGCTGCTAACTGCTGGGGCATCGATGTCCTGGTCGAAATGGAATCCCTTAACTTCACCAAGCCTCTTGAGACAGAGGACAAGGAAGAAGCACTCCGCGACCTGGCTCGTCTGTACGAGCGTATGGTTATGCGCCGTCACACCAACGGCGGTTACCACAATGTCGTAACCGAGCTGTGGCGTCAGTGCGAAGCATGGGATGCAAAGCTCATCATCATGTATCAGAACGTTGCATGCAAGAACATGGCAACTGTTCAGGGCCTGCTTGACGATCAGGGCCGTGAGCGCGGCTATGATCTTATCTGGATCGAGCATGACCTTATGGACCCGCGTACGGTTTCTCGCCGCACTATGCGTGACAAGGTCAACGAGTACATGCGTACCGTTATGAACGCAGAGCCCGTCGATCCTTCTCTCGTAGAGTTCGAAGACGAAGTCTGCATGTAATCGCGTTAAGCAAACATGCCGGTGGCATGTTTGTAGCGATTACCGCAGGAGCTATGCTCCGAGGATGGCAGACGGTGCGGTAGGCAAATGTGCTCAAACAGACGGCAGTTTGCAGTTAAGCAAACATGCCGGTGGCATGTTTGTAGCGATTACCGCAGCAAGCTTACTCCGAGGATGGCAGCTTAATAAACTGCCATCCCGCATGCGCTGATGGCGCGAAAAATATAATATAATGTTTAATTGGAGGCAAACACAATGAAATATTTTGGCGGTTGTGACGTAGGAT
>CAVAPG010000033.1:0-17135 GCA_963590435.1 bacterium | reverse complement strand
CATTACTTCGATTTTCTTTATTTTTGCTCTACCCCAACTATTGACACAGAGCCTTTTTTCAGGGCCTTTTTGCTACAGCCCCTTTTATTTTCAGCTGATTCGAAGATATGTCACACCGAATGCTTCGCGTATAAAATAATTTATCATTATCGGAATATATGTGGTACGGGCTGAAATAGAGCCAATATTAACACCAAGCGATTCTGCAATAAGTGTTGCCCTGTATATGTGATATTCGCTTGTCACAACCGCGGTTTTGCTATCCGGTGTGTCTCCCCGAGAACGAATTATATCAAAGCTGTATTTGAGGTTTTCATATGTAGACGTTGCCTTTCCTTCAAGCAATATGCGGCTCTTTTCAATGCCGTTTTCAACAAGCCAATTTGACATAGCCTCAGCTTCGCTTATATTTTCATCGCTTCCCTGCCCTCCGCTGACTATTGCCATTGCGTCAGAATGTGCATTCATATAATCAAGTGCCGCATTCAATCTTTCAACAAGCGAAAGCGACGGTGTATCACCGTGAACGGCTGCACCAAGGACAATGATATAATCGTATTCTCTGTCTCCCTCCCCGGCTGATGCTGATATTATGGGGATTTCTACCGCAATAAAATATATAAGGCCAATTGCAGTCAAAGCGCAGATCAAACGTTTTATCCATGTTTTCTTGCAAAACCGCATTATCGTTATAATCGCAGCAGCAAAAAACATAGAATATGCAATAAATCCGACTCCGGAGAAGAATACTACCAAAATAACACCAAATAGCGTTAAAGCCGATGGCAAAAGAAGCTTCTTATTCATCTGAAAGAACCTCCCACTGTTCATATAGATCAAGAAGTTTTTTGTTTGCAATTTCTTTTTGATCATTTAGCTCCATTAGCTTCTGATAATCGGTTGAATTTGCTTGCTCCTGTGATTCAATTTCCGCAACTTCCTTTTCCAATGCCGCAATGTCCCGCTCGAGTTTTGCAATGCGTTTTTCTTTGTTGGGCTGAGACTTTTTTGCATTTTTTTCGGATTTTGTTGTTTTTTGCTCGTTCTTGGCCGAGTGGGCAAAAACCTCCTGTCGCCTCATGTATTCGCGCATCTGCCCATATGTTCCCCGATAGTCCAAAAGCTTTCCGTTATCGATATACCATATGCGAGTTGCAAACTTTTCTATAAAAAATCTATCGTGTGAAACGAAGATAAGCGCTTCGGAATAATCGGAAACAGCATCTTCCATCCATTCTCGGCTTGCAATGTCAAGATGGTTCGTCGGTTCATCGAGAATCAGCAGATTTATTTCGTTGCCCATAAGCATACATAGCTTAAGCCTGCTTTTTTCACCTCCGGAAAGAGCACCAACGGGAGTAAATACATCCTCGCCCCTAAAGCCGAATGCAGCCAGTCTGTCACGGGCCTCCTGCGGCTGGCATCTGCAATCGTACAGCATTGTGTCAAGCAAAGAACGCTCCTCATTTGAAAAATTGATGATTTGCGGAAGATACGCCGGTCTGACTGATGGGCCGAACTTTATATATCCTTCATCGGGTATCTCCTGCTGCATAATCATCTTGACAAGCGTACTCTTTCCTGCACCGTTATCTCCGATGACTGCAATGCGCTCTCCTCCGGTAACCTCTAATTCAAGGTTGTTAAACAGAGACTTATCCCCAAAACTTTTTGATACATTATGGCAAATCAGAACATCATCGGCATAAAATTCTCCGGATGTAAATTTTGCAGAAAGTTTTCTTGCTTCTGTCGGCTTTGCAGTCTGTTCGAGCTTGGCAATGCGCTTTTCCATCGAAAATGCCCTCTTGTGCAGTTTATCGTTGCCCATAAATGCCCAAAGATGCATTTGCTCTGCTGCGCGGTTAAGCTGTTCTATCTTGGCTTGATCTTTTTCGTATTTCTTTAGCTTCTCTTCAAATCTTTTTTGCCTTTCAGTTACATAAAAGCTGTATCCACCGCTGTAAAACTCAGCTTTGCCATCACTTATCTCAATGCACCGCTGTGCGGTTTTGTCGATAAAATATCTGTCGTGGCTTATAAGCAGCACTGTTCCGTTGAAATGCTGCAAATAATCCTCAAGCCATTCAGTTGCGCGTAAATCAAGATGATTTGTCGGTTCATCGAGCAAGAGTATATCTGTTTTTTCAAGTATAAGACGTGCCAAATTCACTCTCGTGCGTTCACCGCCTGAAAGCAGGTCAAACGGCTGTTCACGCATGCTTTGGGATATGTCAAGTCCGTTTGCCACGCGGTTTCGGTTGACGTCCATTTCGTATCCGCCTCTGCTGGCAAAGTCGGCTGAGAGACGATCATATTCGGCAAGCACTCTTTCGGAGTGATCATTCTCCATTGTCTGAGTCAGCCGGTCTATACGTTCACTGATGGCGTACAGGTCCCGGTATGCGTCTTTTAAGACATCCTCGGTTGTCCAGCCGTCTGGGTAAACCGGAATTTGCGATATAAGTCCGATTCGCTTTCCCGAAGCAATTGAAACTTCGCCCTCGTCACTGTCAAGCTCTCCCGTCAGTATGCGGAACAATGTGGTTTTTCCGCAGCCGTTATGCCCGAGAATGCCGACGCGCTCACCTTCGGCAATGTCGAAGCTGAGCCCGTCAAGTATATTTTTACCCAATTCAAAAGACTTAACCAGTCCGTTGACGGATATGTCTGTCATTCCGGTTTCTCCTGTATTATTTGTTCACAGCAGCCTGAAGAACAGTGTTTATCACACTGCCTGCAGCACCAAGTCCGCTTCCTCCGTTTTCAACAATGCATACGAATGCATACGGATGCTCATCGTCGCTCAAAAAGCCGACAAACCAACCATGCGCCGCCTTTCCGTCTCCGACCTCGGCTGTACCTGTCTTTGCTGATATGTTCAGCCCGGGAAAAGTACTTTGTCCATAATGATACACGACATTGTAGTTCATCATAGAGGCGACCTTCTGTGCCGTATCTGATGACACAAGCTGCGTCTTCGTATCAGACTGGCCTAAAAGTGACGGTTCGACAACTGTTCCGTTATTTGCATATGCGCCTGCAAGCCGCATCATAGCGTATGGGCAAACAAGATCATTATACTGGCCTATACCCGACCACGCCATAGCCGCACTCATGGAACTGTCCTTGTCATAATTTCCGGCCTGGGTTGAAATGCTGTCAAGCTTGAGTGATGTTGTTATACCGAGCTTTTGAGCGTATTGGGCAATTATATCGGGACCGAGTTCAAGTGATATCTCCGCGAAAACACTGTTGCAGGAATTTGCCAGTGCCTGTTCAATTGTCTGTTGTCCGTGGGTTCCTGTGCAGTTGACAGCAACACCTTTTACATCAAGAGATCCCGTGCATGTAAATGTGCGCTGATATATATCATCAATATTTTCAAGGGCTGCAGTAAGCGTTACAAGCTTAAAGACAGAGCCGGGTGTAAATGCCGCGCTGATACAGCGGTTAATATATACTCCGTCAGGCAATGTTTCCGGCGGATTAAGCGGATCTATCGATGGAGATGAGGCCATACAGATAACTTCGCCTGTTTTATAGTTATAAATCATAACTGCGCCGCTGCGGCCGTTTAACGCTTCGTATGCTTTCAAATTGAGTTCGGCATCGATGGTGAGCTGAAGATTAACATCTTCCTGCTCCTCGATACCGGTTATCAAATTAAATCCGGAAAGCTTACTTTTAAAAGAACTGAGCGCTCCGGTTCCCACATTTCCGATGTAATCGCCGGTTACATGATAGCAGGCGATGCGGGTGTTGGCATCTTCTGCATAGCTTTTCTCACCACCGCCCATTTTCGCAAGAATTGTTCCGTTGCGGTCTGTAATTGTATACTCGCTTCCGGATGTTGATTCATCGAAATACAGCGCCCACGTCTCGCCGTCATTAATATAACGGCAAACATACACAACAAGCCCCACAACTATAAGAAACGCCATAAGGAGTGCCGAGAAGGCGCGAAGTGATATTTTCTTCATGCTGTCTCCTCCCCCGCCTGCCTGTTTTCACGCTGCTTTTTACTCTTAGCTTCCGGTGGACGCACGACGAAACTTGCACCCTTGCGCGTATCCCCGGCCTTAATAAACGCAAGAAGCATCCAGCACGCAAGCACTGAACTGCCGCCGCGTGATACAAACGGAAATGTTACACCGGTAAACGGCAGAATATCAACAGAGCCGAAGACATTGAGGCCAACCTGTACCATAAACATACTCGCCGTCGCGCATGCGGCAATCGAGTAATATGCACTTCGTCCATGGCCGGAATTTCTGACCGCAAAAAATGCCAAAGCAAGTATCGCCAGGACAGCGCAGATTGCAATAATAAGGCCAAGTTCCTCGCACATTACGCCGAAGACAGTATCTGTATTGCCGGCAAATGTACTTTTCAGCCAGCCATTCCCTGCGCCTTTGCCGAAGAGTCCTCCGGATGCTCCTGCGGACAGTGCATGGGTCTGCTGATAGCCGCCGTCCCAAATGTTCTCGGCATCCCAAACATGCCCCCACGTTGCAAATCTGCGAGCAACATGAGCCTTCATTTTAAGCATCAGGAACCCGGCCATACCTGCTCCTGTTATCGCAAGTGCAACCGTTGCGATTGAACCTGAGCGCATAAAGGATATAACAAGAAATGTAACGAAAAAGATAAGAGCCGTACCGAAGTCGCTGCTGAAGGCAAGGCAAATAACACACAGCGCGGAAAAAGCAATAAATAATATAAGGTTTTTTGTGCTGAACAGTCTGTCAAGTGTCGCCGCGCCGACATAGATAAATGCTACCTTTACAAATTCCGACGGCTGTATTGAAAATGAACCTATGAATATCCAGTTTTTCGCACCATATTGTTCCTGGCCGAGCACCAAAACCGCCGCGAGGACAAGAACGGACAATATTGCAAGAGGAAGTCTCATTGTCTTCGTCCTGTCTAGATCACGAAGCCACCAGCCAAGTGCAAAGAAAGCCGCAATACCGACAAAAACAATTATCATCTGACGAAACATTTCGTCCGGTACGGAGGATGCGATTACGGATAGACCTATAGATGATAAGAAAAATGCCAGCGTTTCAACCTCGAAGCCTGTGCGGCGTATACTGCGCATGGCAAAATAGCAAAACCACTCTATCAAAATGAGCAGCACAAACCCGAGCATTATGCCGGCAATATATTCACTTTCTGCCGTGCACAAATGCTCAAGCAAAAGTATAGCCTGAAAGACAGTGAGGAAAAAAAGCGTTACGGCAGGATGCACCCGCTTCCAGCTCTGTGTTCTGCGCGCTTCAATCGCGTCTCTCTGCTTTTCGCTTATATCTCTGAAACGCACACTGTTTCCCGCAAGGTTAAGGACATCACCGTCATGCACAACAGTTCCCACGCCCTGAACTTTGGCGCCGTTTACCCATACTCCGCCCTTTGAGAAAATATCGAATACGCGCCAGACGCCCTTAGGGCTGCGTATCAAAACAGCATGTACGCGGCTGACAGATTCGTATGGCAGGCAAATATCTGCCGAACGCGAGCGGCCTATAATATTTTCCCAGTTATTTATGAGTGCAACTCCATCATCTCGGTGGATGTATCCCCATATCTCGGTCTGCGATTTATTTCCGAGCATACTGCGAGTGCATCGGATGAGTACGATGATTGCAAACAACGGGAGTATGTATGAAGCTAATGTGACCAGGGTATCAGCCACGCAGTTCACCTCTCTAAGATTTGTTGATTAATTATAGCATGCATGCGGATGTCATTCAAGCATTTATGATACTCATACGCTGACAAACGTAAAAGGTGTTTTCATAAAGAAAAACTGCACACCGGCCCGATACTACATCGTATCAAAGCCGGTGCGCAGTAATGGTGCGGGTAACAGGGGTCGAACCTGCACGCCGTAAGCACGAGAACCTAAATCTCGCATGTCTGCCAATTCCATCATACCCGCAGGTTTATTTTATCGACAGTCATAATAACACATTACATATTTTTTTGTCAATCATGCAAAAGTTGATGTTGACTATTGAAAAGAGAATAATTACAATGAGCTGGTGAATTTGACAAAGAAGGTAATAATATGATTGGTGCAGTAGTTAATGCACTTGGTATTCTCATTGGCGGAACGGCCGGAACACTGCTGAGGAGTAAGATTAACCACAAGCTGGTTGATTGCCTTATGGCTGCAATGGGTCTTGTAGTTGTATCGGTAGGGATACAGGGAATAGTCGGCTCAGCAAACACAATGTGTCTTGTTCTGTGCCTTGCAATCGGGGCAATAATAGGCCAGGCTCTGCACATAGACGACTTTATAGACGGCATGGGAGTCAGAGTTGCCAAGCTGTTTGAAGGCAAAAAATTTGCCGAGGGCAGATTTGCAGACGGCGTTATAAGTGCTTCGGTTATGTTCACGGTTGGCGCAATGGCCGTAATGGGCTCACTTGATGCCGGTCTTCGAGGAAATTACAGTGTTCTGTTTACGAAAACCGTTATTGACGGTGTGGCTGCCGCGGCTATGTCGGCTGCAATGGGCGTAGGTGTTGTGCTCTCACTCATCCCGGTGTTTATATGGGAAGGAACACTTTCTCTGCTTGCAGGAGCACTGTCGCCGTTTCTCGGCACAGATGTGATAACCGAAATGAGTGCTGTCGGCGGTGCAATCTTCATCGGCATGGGGCTTAATATGATAGGTGTTACCGATCGAAAGGTAAATGTTGCAAATCTTTTGCCGGCGTTAATATTGCCGATAATTTACGTGCCGCTTGCGTCATGGATAGGAGGGCTTGTCGGTTGAAGAACAAATATGTTGTAAGCGTTATTTTCGCAGGAACACTGTGGGGCTTTATGGGCTTTTTCCGCCGTACGCTTGATGCAATGGGCATATCGGCCATAAGCTGCATTGCAGTCAGGTGCACATTTGCCGCCGCATTGTTTGGAATTGTCCTGCTTATAAGCGATCGAAAGGCATTCAAGATTAAACTCAGGGATGCATGGATATTTGTCGGCAGCGGCGTTGTGTCACTGCTTGTTTTCGGACTGTGCTATTTTAAAGCAATGGATTATATGAGCTTGTCCGCAGCGGCTATACTGCTGTATACTGCGCCGTGCTTCGTAATTCTTTTTTCTGCTGTGCTTTTTAAGGAAAAGCTCACCGGGCAAAAGCTCGCCGCAATGCTCCTTGCCTTTGCCGGCTGTTGCCTTGTGTCCGGCATCGGCGGAGAATCGAAAATAACTCCGGTCGGATTGGCGCTCGGCATTACTGCGGGCATATGCTATGCCTTGTACAGCATTTTTGGGCGTTTTGCACTTAATCACGGATATTCAAGCCTGACAATTAATTTTTACGCATGCCTGCTTGCGGCAATCGGGGCAACACTTATCGGTGGAACCGAATATGTTGATATCGTCACGGAAAACTTGCCAAATCTCGGCTTTGCGGCCGCAACGGGACTAGTAACGTGCTTTTTGCCGTATCTGCTCTATACTTACGGACTTGAGGGGCTTGAAAACGGGAAAGCATCTATTACTGCATCAATTGAGCCCGTTGTTGCTACGGTAGTCGGTGTCATTATCTATAATGAATCACTCACCGTTGCCAGTGTCGCCGGCATAGTTCTTGTGCTTTCTGCAATTGTGCTCTTGAATGTAAAATTCAAAATCAAGGCGAAGTCATAAAGAGATGCGTTATTCCAAATTAATCAAATTCGAATATGATAGACATCCACGGGTATAGTTAGTGGTTGTTTTTTCTGATAGCAATACAAGCTAAAACGGACTGAATTGTCAGTCCGTTTTTTGCTTGTTATTTCATTATTTTAAGAGCATCTGAGACTTCTTCGAGCTTCATGCTGTGTGAGGCCTTGACCAGCACCGTATCGTCCTTGCGTATAAGTGACGGCAAAGCCGAGATAAGCTCTGAATTGCTGTTAAAATGCTTAGCTTCTATGCTCTTGGCGGCGAGGGCTGTGTTCTCAGACATTTCGCCTACGCACAAAAGTAAATCCACACCATGTGAAACAGCGTATCTGCCGATGTCGCCATGGAGTTCAGCGCGCGCCGTGCCCATTTCCAGCATATCACCAAAGATGCAGACCTTTCGTCCGGCTCTATCGGACATTGAATCAATAGCACATTTGACGGAATCGGGATTTGCGTTGTAGCAGTCATCTATGATAGTTATATATCCTGTGTCAATCACATTCGCACGGCGTCCTATGGTTTCATATGACGCTATGCCACGAATAATTTCGTCATCGCTCAGGCCGTACTTAATGCCGACAGCCGCCCCCTCAAGTGCCGCGTATACCATATGATGACCGTAAGCCGGTATACTGACATGCAAACGCCTGCTTCCCGATACTATATCGCAGGTTTGGACAGAGGAACTTTCGGCGGCAAGATTTTCAGCTCTGACATCTGCATTATCGCAAAGACCATAGAAAATTTTGTTCAGGCGGCATTCGCATTTACACAGCATATCATCATCTGCATTAAGAAAAACCGTTCCGTCATCTGGCATATAATCGAGCATTTCGGTTTTGGCCTTGAACACACCTTGACGGTTATTGAGCCTGTCAAGATGCGCATTGCCTATAAGCGTATACACAGCATCTGTCGGTCGCACCATCTGAGCAAGTCTGCTCATTTCATTGAAGTCTGATATACCCATCTCAATTACTGCCGCTTCATGTTCCGGCTCTATGCGGAATATCGTCAGCGGTACACCGAGTTCGTTATTTAAGTTCTTATCTGTTTTCAGGACATTATAGTGTTGCGAAAGAACGGAGGATATCATTTCCTTTGCCGTGGTCTTGCCGACAGATCCCGTAATTCCTATAACCGGTATGCGGAGCATTTTTCTATATGCTTCAGCAAGTTTGGCCATTGCTTTGGGGGTGCTTTCAACTTTTATGAGGCAGCCGTTTGTTTCCGGCACGTTTTTTTCAACAATGCAGCAGGAGGCGCCGAGCGCAAATGCTTTTTCGACATAATCATGCCCGTCAACATGCTCACCTTTAATCGCCGCAAAAGCGAAGCCGGATTTGACATTTCTGCTGTCTATAACAAGTCCTGTAAGCTCACGATTGAAATTGCCGATGCCAATCAGCTTACCGCCAACTATTTCGGCAGCTTGCTTTACACTGATGCCTTTCATCTGTATTTCTCCATTGAAAGCTCAATAATTTTTTCGCATACTGTGCCGAAATCAAGTCCCTGCTCACGGCCCATTTGCGGGATAAGGCTTGTGGGCGTCATTCCGGGCAATGTGTTTGCCTCAAGGCAGTATATCTCGCCGTCAGTTTCGTCCATAAGGAAGTCAGCACGGCAGTATACATCAATCATAAGAGCCTCGCGGACGCGTTCAGCAAGACGCTGAACCCGGTCTGTATCTTCTGCGCTTATCGGTGCGGGACATATCTCCTCTGTAAGTCCGGCCTGATATTTATTTTTGTAATCATACCAGCCCTCTTTGGGGATTATTTCTATAACCGGCATTGCTTTTTTGCCCATAACTCCGACGGTCAACTCACGGCCTTTTATAAACTTCTCAACAAGCACATGGTCTTCATACTTAAACGCTGTTTCTATAGCAGCCAAATATTCACTCTCGTCTGCAACCATGGATGTACCGACGCTGGAGCCTCCGCTGCAGGGTTTCACGACACAGGGAAAACCGACATTTTTAATTTCCCCACCCTTTTCAAGTACTATTCCCTCCGGAACCGGTATACCGCTGCTACGCATCATGATTTTGCTGATTTCCTTATTCATTGCAATCGCGCTGCCGAGATATCCACTGCCCGTATATTTAATGCCATGTACATCAAATGTCGCCTGAAGCTTGCCGTTTTCGCCATCCTCGCCGTGAAGTGCAAGAAAGCATATGTCGGCCGCTTTGCATATCTCAATTACATTACTGCCTATCCTGCTTCCGTTACCGTCGGCTATAAGCTTTTCAATATCCGGCGTTTCCGTGCTCACAGAATATTTTATATCCTCCTGCTCTTTTTCATAAAGAGAAGCCGGATCATCATATTCGCCGCGATAGCCGTAATAAAGGTCAATGAGGAGAACTTTATGTCCTCTTTCCCGCAGCGCACGTGCAACACAGGTGCCGCTCGTGATGGACACATCGCGTTCATTTGACAATCCGCCGCATACAACAGCAATTTTCATTAATCGTTCCTCCCGCCTGAGTTTGTTTGTTGATTATACCACAAGCTTAACCGCTGTTCAAATATATATTGAAAAAACATAGCGGCATATGATATAATTCTTTTTTGTAATCTGAAATAAGGTCGTTGTGTCTATGAATTATATCGTGGTTGATTTAGAGTGGAATCAGGCAATGAGCTCAAAATCTTCCGTTTTTAACAAACTGCCCATAAAACTCAGGGGTGAAATCATCGAGATTGGGGCTGTTAAGCTGACAGATGAGATGCTGCCCGCTGATGAATTTACTATTGATATCAAACCGATTTATTTTAAGCGCATGCACTATAAGGTGAAAAAGCTCACAGGGTTTGACAAAGAACGTCTTGCTCTCGGCCATAGCTTTCCAGATGCTTTTGAGCAGTTCAAACATTGGTGCGGTGATGATGTGACATTTCTCACATGGGGCTGTGATGACAAGGGCATAATGGAACAGAACATTATTATTCACGACCTTGACTGGGACTGGATAAGCGCATGGATCAATCTGCAGCCTATATATAATATGCAGACTGACGGTGACAAGAACCAGAAATCACTGGCTACGGCAATGGAGCACTTCGGCATCGAGCAGACGCGCGTTGCTCATGATGCCCTCGGCGACGCATACAACACGGCACTTGTGTGTTCAAAGCTTGACATGGAGCTTGGACTTACGCAATATGACGAGGCATCTCGTATGCTCGGTACAGGGAAAAAACGTGAAAAAGGCAATGGCCAAAACAATGATGTCGGCGACGCCATTGAGCACATTGTTTTTCCCGGTTATACTTCAAAAGCCGATGCCTTTGCAGATCAGCAGCTTATCTGCGCTCCCTGCCCCAAGTGCAGCGGAGAGTTGAATGTGCACCGCTGGATAAACCAAGGCGATCAGCGTTATATGAACATACTCAGCTGCCCTGACTGCGGCAATTATCTTGTGCGGCTTAAGTTCAGAAAGCACGAGGACAACACATGGGCAGTTAATCGGCTTATTTACGAAGCAGATGACGGCATGCTTGACTTTTACCGCAGTAAGGCCGCTCTCTCACGTCGACGCGGTCGTGGGCACACGAGCCGGAAAAACCGTCCGGCAACGAAGCAATAGTATAATAAGGTCCTAAACTAAATGTTGGGCGCAGCCTGTCCTTTTCGGATGGTTACCCCAACATTTATTTTTAGCATCAAAGAAAACTCACAAGGCAGACGAGCTGCCTTGTGAGTTTTGCTTTTTATGGATTTAGTTTTACTATTGTGGACTAAGATTAGATCTGGTAAGATGCCCAATCGATGTCGTCGATCTTAGCCGTCCACTTCTCGTACTGGCTCTTATCAATGCGATCGCACTTGTGGTAGTTCGTCGCTTCCTGAACATCGATGTAGTACCATGCCTCTGTGTCAAGGTTGTCAGTCCACATGTTCATTTCACTCGGATTGAGCAGATCAACAACGTTTTCAACCTCGCGTTCAAGCACGCGGTTAATCATCGCGAAGGTCTCTGCACGAGTGATGTTCTGGTTAGGTTTGAACGAACCGTCTTCATAACCATTAATCCAGTTGTTGCCTGCTGCGAGTTCAATGTATTTCTGTGCCCAGTGGCCGTCTATATCATTGAACGTCTTAGTGTTAACATCAAGCTTTGCAAAACGTGCAATTATTGTTGCCATCTCGGCGCGGGTGATAGGAGCGTTCGGATTGAATGTTCCATCAGGATAGCCGTCAACTATTCCTGCATTTGCAAGAGTTGCAATTGCTCTTGTGTACCACTGACCGTCCTTGATATCGGTGAAGTCGCAGGTGGTCTTGGAGTAAAGATCGCGCGCTTCAGCGGTCAGCAGACGGAAGAAGATTGTTGCAACCTCGGCACGGCTTATATTGGCATTGGGTTTTACCGAACTATCCGGATAGCCGATGACATAGTTGAAGTGCTCTTCCTTCTCAAGGAGCTCAATACCCTTCAGAACGCCGTTTACATAGTCAATCTTGTAGTTTGCGGTGACATCCTTGCCGTCTGCATTTTTGATTACTGCATCGGAAGGAACATTTGCGGACTCGCCGAGTGTTTCCTGCTTACCGGTAATCTTCACGGAAGCAACAGTGTCGCCCTTCGCAGTGTCGGTATTTGTCCACTTATCACTGGTGATAGGTCCGAGGATGTATGCACCCGTTGCGCTTTCGGCAGTGATGGTAATGGGCATCGGGGTAATTGTCAGCGAGCCGTCCTCAACAACAAATTTGACGTTCGTAAATGTTTCAGTATTTGTGTTTGTAAACTGCTCCGACTTAAGGTTCATCGGATATGTGCCGACATCGGTACCTTTAGCTTCGGCTTTACCATTAAATTCTATGTACTCCGGTGCATACAGGGCAGACGAGATGGATATTATCTCGTATCTGCTGACTGTCTTTTCGGTTCCATCATACACGAAGCTGCCTGTATTACCAACGATTTTTACAACGACCTCAGCGGTTACGGGAGTGACTGTCAGTGTGCCGTTTACGGTAGTGATATCGTAGTTCGCGGCCTTGGAGTTTTCGTTGAGCGTGTAGCTGAACTTGTTCTCGCTGCTGCCGACTACTGTCTGGCTGCCGGTTACTTCGTAGCTTGCGCCTTCGCCTGCTGCAAAGCCATCGCCGCTTACGGTTACATCCTTGTTGGTCAGGGCTGTGCCGTCATAGATCTTCTCGCCGGTGCCCGATGTCAGGGTGACTGCACGCTTGGTGATTGTCAATGTGCCGTCTTCGATGACGAACTTTACATTCGTGATGTTCTGGCTGTTGTTCGTAAAGTCTGATGCCTTAAGCTCCATGTTGTAGGTGCCTGCATCTGTTCCCTTTACGCTTGCATTTCCGCTGAAGCTGAAGTCTGATTCTTTATAAAGAGGATTGCTGATGCTCTTTACTTCATATCCTTTTACTTCGTGCTCTTTGCCGTCATACTTTACTGTGCCGCTGTTTTCCACGATGGTGACAACGACTTCTTCAGTTGCGGAAGTGACTGTCAGCGTGCCGTTTACGGTAGTGATATCGTAGTTCGCGGCCTTGGTGTTTTCGTTGAGCGTGTAGCTGAACTCGTTCTCGCTGCTGCCGACTACTGTCTGGCTGCCGGTTACTTCGTAGCTTGCGCCTTCGCCTGTTGCAAAGCCATCGCCGCTTACGGTTACATCCTTGTTGGTCAGAGCTGTGCCGTCGTATGCCTTGCTTGCGGTACCCGATGTCAGGGTGACTGCACGCTTGGTGATTGTCAATGTGCCGTCTACGGATTCGCCGATTGTGTAGTTTGCGGTTACATCGGTGTCGCCGCGCATGACCTTAACAGACTTTACTACGTTTGCGCTTTCGCCTGCATCGGTCTGGCTGCCTTCTACTACGACTGCAAGCTCATCACCATCTACAAGTGCGCCGCTTGTCAGCGTGTAGCTGTTCTTTGTAAGGGCTGTGCCATCGTAGACCTTGCTTGCACTATTTGCGGTTATGACAAGTTCACCAATCGGGGTAATAGTGAGCCAACCGTCTGTAACATTGAATGTGACTTTTGAGAAGTTTTCGCTTGTGTTGCTGAACTGCTCCGGCTTCATGTTCATATTGTAGGTGCCGACAGTGATGCCGGATGCTGTTGCATTGCCGGTGAATTTGAAATTGGCTGCAGTATACAGCTCATCCGCTATACTGACCTCATAGCCAGTGACTGTCTGGGCTGTGCCGTTGTATGCACGGGTATCATTGTGGCCGGTGATGGTGACAACGACTTCTTTGTCATAAGGATTAATTATCAGCTTGCCGGGAGTCTTAGTTATCGAATAGTTCTCGGTTACATCGACTTCGCCGTCGTAGATCTTGACATCGCCGGTGAATGCGCCGTTGTATGTGCCTGCATCGGTGCCTGATGCGAGATAGTTCAATCCAGAATAGGTGTGACCTTTGAGGAGGCCGTCAGGGGTGATGCCGTTTATAGACTGAGCCTCGCCATTATAGGTCACGGTCTTGCTCTCACCGGTGAATGTGACAGCGATGCTTGCTTTTGTAATGGTAAGAGCGCCGGGAGCCAGAGTTACATTGTAATTCTTTGTAACATCATTTCCCTGTGCGTCTGTGATGACGACAGTGCCTGAGAATTTGCCGACATAGGTGCCGACGTTCTTGCCCTTTGCGCTATAGATAAGGGCGGAGAAAGCGTGACCTTCAACAAGTCCGCTCTGGGTTATGCCGGTGAGCTCCTGCTCTGCGCCTGTGTAAGTAAGAGATTTTGTCTCGCCGGTGAAGGTTACGGGCTGCTGATTAATTTTCAGTGAGCCGTCTTTTACAACAAACACAACCTTTGAGAAGTTTGTGTTGTTGTTCGTGAACTGATCCGAACTCAGACCCATTGCATATTCGCCGACATCCGTCTTAGCAACAGATGCTGTACCTGTGAATGTGAAGTCTGATTCTTTGTAAAGGTTGTTATCAATGCTGACAGTGTAGCCGCTTACGCTCTGCTCTGCGCCATTGTAGGTTACTTTGCTTGTATTGCCGGTGATGGTGACGGTGACAGTATCAATGGGGTTAATAACAAGCTGGCCGTCTGTGGCTGTCGTTACAATGTATTTTGCAGTTTTATCAACTGTTCCGACTGTGCCTTCTGCAAACTTTGCATCATATGTTCCTACATTGGTGCCCGTTGCGCCGACTGTTATTGCCGAGAAGTCGGCATCATCGGGTGCGCCTGTAAAGCCGGAAACGGAATGCTCTTTGCCGTCATATGTGAAAGTGTCACTGTTGGCGGTCAGTTCTACATTCTTATAATAGTAAAAGTTTATAACATTCTCGCCGCTGTCTGCACCGATGGTTATGGTCTGCGCATCGTTGTTTACTGCAGTATAGCCTTCAACTGCAATGGGGTTTTCTGTGGCAGTTGCTTCGAATGTCTGGTTATCAACTGTTTTGGACTCGGCAACTTTGTCGGTTGTTTCGTTCCAATAGTAGTTAACTGTGTAGCTGAGGTCACTGCGCTTTGCATACTGAGCGGTGTATGTAATAGTTTTCGTTACGGTGTTTTCGACCGTTGGATCCCAGCCGGTGAACTTATAGCCAGCGTTGGGTGTTACTTCGGGAGCATTAGGTGTAGTTGTGCCCTTCTTGACGTTAGCATGAACGACATTACCGTTTTCGTCCTGTCCAGCGAGATTGCCGTTTGCGCCCTTGTTGTAGGTTACGGTGTATCTGGGCATCTCGGCATATGCGCCGGGGACGTTGAAGTGAAGGACGGTGTCTGTCGTCTTTCCGTCTTCTTTGAAGCTCAAAGTAGTATCACCGTTGAGGGGGTACGTTCCATCATCGGGAATACTGTCAACATCAATCTTCACCGTATAGCTGAGGGTATATGTTGTTGTCGTTGAGCCGTCGGAATTTTGAACAGCAGTGCCGCTTTTCGGCGTCCATGTGATGGTTCCGTTATCTGCTACTTTGCAGGTTTCGGTGGGCAAAGCGCTCTGATTCTGCAGCACAGCATAGTTGCCCATGGGGTCTGTCACGGTTAAGCCGGAATTGAGACCCTTGTCAATGGACTTGAAAATTTCGTTGAATGCATTGTAGAGTTGCTCAGTTGTGTTGGTATTATATGCATATGTTTCGGTTTCGGAGCCGGTGCTTGCAATGCTGTCCTTCAGGAACGCACCAACCGTTGTACCGTTGAAAGATGTGCTCTCGGCGCCGACGCAAACTGTGTACAGCTTGTTAGCGTTCTTCTTCAACGTGTCTGCCGCGGTTACCGCAGCCGTAGCATTAGCGCTGTCAGAATTATACGGTTCGGTTGGCTCTCCGTCGGTGAGGCACAGTGCATATTTGTTAGCAGATATGATATTGGCTGCAGCACCTGTGCTCAACATCTTACTTCCGGCAGTCAGACCGGCTGAAAGGTTAGTACCTCGCGAAAGTCCTATACCATCTATTGCACTTTTGACAGTGGTCAGATTTGTTGAATCAGATACATCGAGCCAGTCACTCACAGTAGATGTGCTACTGTTAAATTTCACAACAGCAATATAGCGACCGGTGCCGGTTTTTCCGTAGCTTTCTGCGAAATTTTTAGCAGCCGTTTTTGCGGCCGTGAGTCTATCGCCAGACATAGACAAAGACGCATCGATAACGAGAACAACTGCCGATGCCCCGGGAGAGACCTTCGTTGTCGTATTCTCCACAGTGAACGTTACATTGTACTCATTGTCATTGCCTGTAGGCTCAGCTGTCTTGCTATAGACAATCTTCGCTCCTGAGGCTTGGTCAGTATAGTACGTCTTTGTTGCGCCAACATCGCTGCTTGATGTCCATTTGGTGCCGGTGCTGTCATACGTACCGTAGACAACGGGATTTGTAGTCTCTTCCGCAAATGCCGAGAACGGCAAGAGCGTGAAGATCATGCAAATGCACATCAGAAGCGCAAGTCCGCGTTTTCTTACATTCATCTTTTTTCCTCCTTATATTGTTTTTGTTTTCCACCGCCTGTGACAGCATTCCAATAGTGGAAATGGCTGCCATCAACGCATAATTGTGCGTAGTGATATTTTACAGTATAAAGCTTAAAAGTTCAATAGCAAATAACAGTTTTTTGCTCTTTTTCCTGTCACTATTTACATACATGTTGAGGCCGAAAATAAGATTTTTCACGAAATTATACAAAACCGCTATATTTGTTCGGGTCGCAGTCATGACAGCTGATAAAATGGAAAAACCGCCCTGAAATTCAAGACGGTTTTGGAAAATATTATGTTAACTAATCGGGCGAATATGCGGTCAAAACGGGCTATAATAGGCGAAAGCTCGGCACGCGATGCAATCGTTTCAGGCTTGAGTATTCTGTGCTGTCAGATTATTTTCTTCCTTTTCTATTACGGCGAACAGCATTGTAAGCAGGCCCACCTCGGGGAACGGGCAAAAGATGCCCGGATTTGTCATGCTCATCATGAGAATGC
>CAVAPG010000032.1:0-17355 GCA_963590435.1 bacterium | reverse complement strand
TTGACGGCCTTTAACATTATCGGAACAATACTTTGGATTTTTCTACAGCATTTAATTACAGCGTTTTTCCCGCGCTTTTTATTGCGTTGAGGATAGCCTTCTCCATGACCTCGGCGGCAAGAGTTCCGGCGACATTTATGTCTGCGTTGACATTGCCGACGGTTGCGGCATATATCGTGTCGCCGTCTGCCATCGTTCCGACAGGATTAATGCATCTGGCGTAAGCGTTGCGCGTCATGGATGCGATTTTACACATTTCGGCCTTGGTGAACGCGCCGTTTGTAATAACCGCCCCGATTGTCGTGTTGCCTGTGAACATATCGGTTTTTTTGCAGATTTTATAAAGCTCGGTGCGGGAATCGACAAGCTCGGTGCCGTCTTGGCTTCTGAGTCCGGCAAGCTCCGCTCCGGTGGCAGGGTCGTAAACATCGCCGAGCGCGTTCACCGCGACAACCGCGGCCATTTCAAGCTCGCCGAGTTTGACTGCATACATGCCGAGTCCGGAATTTGACGCGCGTGACATTCCGCATATTTTGCCGACCGTTGCGCCGCAGCCTGCGCCGAAGTCGCCGCTTTTTGGATCATTTTTCTCCGCATCAAGGCATGCGGCATAGCCCATCGCGCTGTCGGGGCGCACAGTTGCCGACCCGTTGCACAGGTCATAGATGCACGAGCCGCACACGAGCGGAACCAGTGCAAAGCGCGTGTCATATCCTATTCCGCGCTCCTCGAGATAGTGGGAAATTCCGCTTGCCGCGGCAAGGCCGTACGCCGAGCCGCCGCCGAGCATGATTGCGTTTACGGGCGTATCCGCCGTGGTGGGGTCTGCCAAATGCGTTTCAATTGCCGCAGGACCTCCGCCGCTGACATCGATGCCCACCCTCGCCTTCTTGTCGAAAATAATCACCGTGACGCCGGTTTTCGCTTCTGCATTCTGGGCGTTTCCTATATGAAAGCCGTCCATATCTCTGATGTTAATCTCGTCTGCCAGAACTAATGAATTCATTGTTTATATCTCACTTTCCCGCTCGGCATATCGTCGGGCTCAGTTTATTTAATGCGTTTTTTCATGCCTCTTCGACTTTGCGGCGCTCGGCGTGTATTCGGTCATGACTGTTCCCTTAAATCTGCCCAATATTGTGCGCCGGCGTCCCATGCGGCGCTGTTTTCAGCGGACTGCTCGCGCGGCGTACAGCCCCTGTCCAACAAAAATTTACCCATCCACTCGGAAAATTTGCACGCGCCGGAGAAATTCAGATGTCCTGCATCGTACATATCGGTTCCGAGATCAAGCCCGATCTCATCAAAGCTGTTTGCGAGATTTACAAATTCGACCGAGGGTGCGATCGCCGCAAGATCGGAAGCAAGTCCCGCGTAGACCCCGGGCGCGCACTGGCTGTAGGTCGGATTGATGGTTACAATTAGCTCAATGTTCTCGTCGCGGCACAACTGCGCTATTTTTGAAAACGCGTCGAGATGCTTTGCATAGGCGCTTTCGTCCTTTGAAGGTTCGCGTCGATACGGTTCGCTGCCCGACAAGTCGCTTATCTTATCCACACGGGTGTATCCCTTGTTCGCGTCGGCCTGCGCCGGAGTGAAGCATTTTGTTATGTCTTCTCCGTCGAGCTCTTTCCAGCGGTCGTGATAGAAATAAAGGTCGAAGAACAGGCCGAGGCGTTTGTCCGGCTCGGCGGCATCGAGTATCGCGCAGGCACGGTTTATGCCGCGCGGCATGTAGCCGAGGTTTATCTGAGTATAGTTTTGATACATCTCGAAGAAAAACGATGTTCCCTCCATGACGACGATTTGCGGCGACTGGGTCTTCAGCGCCTGCCTGAGATACCAGTAAGTGATGGACGGCGTCTGCTCCGAGCCTGCCATGACATAGCCGGTCAGTCCGCTGGCCGAATACATGATCTCCGGATTCCAGTCGCAGTAGGCGTAACTGCTGCCGAGAAAAAGTACATCGATGCTGTTGTCCGGTTCGCACAGATACTGCGCCCATGTCGAGCCATAGTCGTTGTGCGCCGGGCGCATTACGGAGGCGACAAAGCTTATCAGTGCAGCTGCAACGGCGACAAAGGCCGCTGCGAGGAAAAGCTCCTTTGTTTTGCTTTTGGTCTTGGCCATATATACCTCCGTCAAAACTGTCCGTAAATGAACGACTGCGCATCATAACCCGTGCCGTAGCTGCCGAAAATGAGGCAGGCAAGAAGCAGTGTGAGCAGCATGAGCCATCGCAGCGGCCACGGTCTTTCGGCGGCAATCTCGGACAAATCCCCGCCTTTGCGATAGCTGTAAATATCTATGCACAGCATGATAAGGCAGCTCAGGGCAGCGATGAGAAGCTCCCACCGGTCCGTTCCCATTGCCGACAGAGGCGAGACCCACAGCGTCGGCGATGCACAGGCGCGAAAGACCTCAATTGCGCCCGACACAGAGCCGGCCTCGAAAAATGTCCAGGCAAAGGTGGCCAACACGAAAACGCAGAGCATCTGCCACAGGGCGCATATTTTCCCGTCATCCCCGAGTCGCAGCACTGCGCGCATTTTTGAGCGAACGGGAGCTGTAATGCTGCCAACCACCTGATAAGCTCCGTTGAGAAGTCCCCAAACGAGGAATGACATTGCCGCGCCGTGCCACAATCCGCTGACGGCAAACACGATCAGCACATTTATGTACTTACGCACGACACCTCTGCGGTTGCCGCCGAGCGGGATGTAGAGATAATCCCTGAACCAAGTCGAAAGTGAAATGTGCCATCTGCGCCAAAACTCAGCTATCGAGCGTGCAAAATAGGGCGTGGCAAAGTTTTCGGTAAGCTCAAAACCCATTGCACGCGCCGAGCCTATCGCCATATGCGAGTATGCCGCGAAGTCGCAGTATATCTGAACGGAAAATGCGCATGCGGCGGCTATAACCTGCACCGAGCCGAAGCTTTGGGGCGAGGCAAAAACCGTATCGACGATAACCGCCAAACGGTCGGCGATAAGCAGCTTTAAAAATGCACCGTACATGAACCGAAAAAACCCCGTTCGGATGTTGTGCCAGGAAAACTCGTGCTTTTCATCAAACTGCGGCATGAGCACGGATGCCCTTGCGATGGGGCCCGACAGCAGCGAGGGGAAAAACGACAAAAACAGCGCACTTTTTACAAAATTCTTTTCCGCAGTCACCTTGCCGCGGTAAACGTCGATGAGATAGCCCATCGCGGCAAAGAAATAAAATGATATGCCGGCGGGAAGCAGCAGCTTCGGCATGGTCGGGTGCCAGTCAAGGCCTGCGGCGGCAAGCATGCGACTGAGCGTATCGGTCAAAAAAACTAAATATTTAAACAGCGCAAGAAGCGCAATGAACAGCACCAGCATAAGTGCAAGCAGTGCCTTGCTCGGCTTCTTTTCAAGCCTGCGCGCTGCAAAATACACGGCAAGTGCGGAGCCTATGAGAAACGGCAGATATTCCGTCCCTGCGCACAGATAGAAAAACCAGCTGCTTATAAGCAGCCAAGCGTTCTTTGCTCTTACAGGCAACAGGAAATATATAATCACGGTGATTGGGAAAAACGCGAAGTATGCCAGTGACAAAAAGCTCAAAATGCGACACTCCCACCTGCATATAATATTATTTATTTTACATTTTCAAGTGCCTTAAAGCAAGATTGATGAGAAAATCCTTATTTATCAACGGTTAGCAGACACACCGTCTCCACATGGCTCGTTCTTGGGAACATGTCAACGGATTCGGCGCGGTGCAGGGTATAGCCGCAGTCGTTGAAGACTTTTATATCACGGGCGAGCGTGGCCGGATTGCAGGAGACATACACGACGCGCTCCGGATTCATGCCGCACAGGGCGCGCACCGCCGCCTCATCCATGCCCTTGCGCGGCGGATCGACGACCACAGCATCCGGGTGGATGCCGCCTTTTAAAAGCTGCTCGGCGGCTTCAGATGCATCAGCGCAGATAAACTCCGCATTTTCGATGCCGTTGCGTCGGGCATTTTCGCGTGCATTTTGCACGGCCTCGGGTATTATCTCCGATCCGATGACACGCTTCGCGGTTTTGGCAAGGAACAGGCTTATGGTGCCCGCTCCGCAGTACATGTCCAGAACCGTCTTGCCCGCGGGCTGTGCATATTCGACGGCTTTGAGATAAAGCCGCTCGGCCTGTGGAGGATTGATCTGATAAAACGCCTGCGGAGCAAGCTCGTACTCTATTCCGCCGAGACTGTCCCGGATAAAGTCCCTGCCCCAAAGCGTATAAAATTTCCCGGCAAGGACGGTGTTGCCGCTTGTTTTGTTTACATTCAGGACTATGCCGGTGAGCTCCGGGCAAGAAGTGCGCAGATACTCGACAAAGCTGCTCGTCCTGTCTCCGAAGCCGCCTGCCGCAACTATGACAGCGACCGCATCCGGCGTATTTACCGCCCTGCGGACATACACATGTTTTATAATGCCGCGCCGCGTTTCTTCGTTGTAGGCGCGCAGACCGTTTTCGTTTATAAAGCGTACAACGGCATCGGCGGTCTTGTCCGCAATTTCACTCTGGATAAGGCAGTTTTCGACTGCCACCAGCTCGTGACTGCGCGCGGCGAAAAAGCCCTTGCAGGCGCGGCCGCCGCATTCGCGTATGGCATAGATGCCCTTGTTCCGATAACGGCTCGTCTCGCGGCTTCCTATGATGGACTCAAGCCGGACGCTCTGCCGTCCGATGTGCTCCAGCGCATCGTTCACGCGCTGCTTTTTGAATCGGAGCTCCTCTTCATATCTCATGTGCTGCATGGTGCAGCCGCCGCAGCGCAGATAATTTTCGCACTCCGGCGTGCGTCGCTCTTCCGACAGTCTTACAGCTTCAATTGCACGGCCGTACACCGCCGAGGATGTGACCTTGACGATAACTATGCGCCAGCGTTCTCCGACTATTGTGCGCGGAACAAACACTGCCCTGCCGCAGATGCGTGCCACGCCGCTGCCCTCGGAGCTATATGCCTCGATATCCGCTTCGAATATTTCGTTTTTCCTTAACTGTTCCATGCTGATAATGATACCACCGCGACAGATTAATTTCAACAAAAACAGGGCCGCCGCAAGGGCAGTCCTGTTTCTATGCTATATCTCCTCAATGCCAAGGCTTTTCAGATACTGATATGTGCCGTCGTAGTATTCCGGCAGGCGCGTGCTGTCCTCCCAGAATCCAGTTGCAGTTTTGTTCGGATTGCCGGCAGGCACACAGATGACCATTCCGGCTCTGGCGCGTGTCAGCAGGACACGATAAGCGTTGAGCATATATTTGATAAGCTCGCGATTGCTCTCTGTTCCTCCGGTTTTCTCAACCCACTTTGTCTGACCGTTAAACTTATAAAAATGCCACTTGCCGTTTTCACAGCGCATATCGGCATCCCACAGCAGGCAGGTGTAATCGAGTTCAAGCCCCTGAACCTGAATTTCGGTAGCGGCATCTTCAAGGTAATTCGATGACCTCGTATCCGTTTTATCTTCTAAGAACCAGTGAACTGCATTTTTATCTCCGGATTCGAGAATGTGCACAGCCAAGGGCTTGTATCTTGCCGCTTCTTTGGTGACCAGGACGCCGGTACGCTCTGTTCCTCTGACTTTCTCATGCAGCCACTGCTTTGCTTTATCCATGTCTCTTGTCAGAACAATCGGGTAATTTTCTTTTATGTCAGCATAGATGTCACGTGCGTCATCGTTGAATGTCAGCAGAGAATGGACGAAGGCTGACAGCTTTTCGGCTCTGTATGACCGCAGTGACACACCTAAATGAAGATACTCTGAGTATGTAACGTTGCGGTTTTCAGTCAGCAGTTCGTTTACCTTGCCCTCTGCATACTCGGCATCCGTGAGTTTAGGAGAAATATAGACCTTCCAGTGGCAAAATTGCTCGTTGAGAGCCTTAATCCACTCTGATATGCCTGCCTCACCTGTGTTAATTTCCTGACCGCCGCCAACGAGACAGACAATTGTTGCCCAATCCTCGCGCTGATCGAGAGACCAGATTAAGAAAGCCGCCTCGGACATCGGAAAATTCGGAACTTTCAGCTTGTTGCCGTATGTTCCGCCGCGTTTAAGATAATCGGCAAGTCTTTTATGCGTCCATGAACGTTGCGCTTCATCAAAAATGGCGACATGCTCGACTTCACCGAAACCAGCCTGCTCCTGCCTTACCGCTTTTTCAGGGTCAATTTCAAGAACGCCGTTTTCCACCGGATTTTTTATCTTTGCCAACATGTTATCACGGTAGCGGTGAATCATCTGAATGGATTTGCCGACTTCACGGCGAGAGTCTGTAATTTTTCTGGGCTCATTCCTTTCGCGGCACTTTTTGAAGTTATCTTGCGCAAGAGCTTCCGTGAGAACGGCAACGAGAGGTCCGTTGCCCGACAGATAAACAGCTCCCTCATCCTTGACTGGTTCTTTCTGCCCTTGGTATGTCTGCTTTATAGCTACATCAAGACCGACAAGAGTTTTTCCTGCTCCGGGCACACCCGTAACGAAGCAAATGCTTTTCTCACCGTTTTGCTTGCTCTTTTGAATGACATCGAGTATGTAGGCAATTGTTCTGTCAGTCGTAACATTGTCGGCTTCATGCCTTGTAATATCCTCGACAGAATGATTTTCATAAAGCGTGCGTGCCGCTTCGATAATAGTCGGTGTCGGCGCGTATGGACTTTTAGTCCAATTTTCAGGAATAGGATTTTCGTTCGGGAACTTTTCCAAAACTTTGCGTATTAGATTGGCAATGCCGTCCTCGCCGGTGACCAAAGGATTGACGACGCGGTCATCGTACACGGACATTTGTATGTTAGATGACGAGTTGCGATATTTTGTTGCGATGAGGATTGGCGTAATGACGCAGTCTCGACTGAATTTGTGGAAATTTTTTAGGTCGAGCGCATAGTCCAAAACCTGGTCAACGTCCGCCTCAAAAATATGCGATTCGCCAACCTTGAATTCCAGGCAGAAAATAATACCGTTGAGAAGCAGAACTGTGTCAATTCTTTTGCCGAGACGCGGAATGTCATATTCAAAGATAATGCGCCCATCTTTAATGTTAAGCGGCAGCAGAACCTGCTTCATTATGCTTATCTCGGCTTTCCACGCTTCACGTGTTGTTGTAAGTGCAACGCCATGGTAGTTATCACACAAAACTCCAAACAGGGAGCTTTCGTCTGCGTTTAAAAATTTGTCAATGCCACTTTCGTAAAGGCAATGTGATGAGGACACGGAACGAACTCCCTTCTGCTGTAGGAAAATGCGTCAATTTTGAAAGATAATCGGTCGGCAAATCAGTCCTTGTCAGGTCTAAGCAGGGCTTGCCGACGGGGGAATATTATGATAAATATATTGGTACACTATATGTGCTCAATGTGCCTGGAAATAACACAAAAAAACGCGGGCACGGTAAGGAGAGATAATTATGGTCGATGTTGTCGCCGCACTTATATGGGATGAGGATAAATTTATGATCTGCCAGCGGCCTGCAAGCAAGGCAAGAGGTCTGCTGTGGGAATTCGTCGGCGGTAAGGTCGAGCCGGGCGAGACAAAGCCGCAGGCGCTGATACGCGAGTGCAGAGAAGAGCTGGCCGTGACCGTTGACGTGGGCGAGGTTTATATGGAGCTTGTCCACGAATATCCGGACATAAAGATTCGGCTTACGCTGTTTAACGCCGCAATCGCCGAGGGTACGCCGCAGATGCTTGAGCATAATGACATCCGCTGGATAAGGGTAAATGAGATTCCGAACTACAGCTTCTGCCCTGCCGATACGGAGATACTCGAAAAATTAATGAGCGACCGGTGCTGAAATTTTCAAAGCCTCTCAGAAGTCCATAACCATTTTCGCGCTTTCCTCTTCGCTTACCTCGGTTACGCGGGCGTCGACTATTCGGTATACCCGTTTGCACAGGCTCAGAACGCTCGGACGGTGGGTTGTTACGATGCAGGTCTTGTTCGGGCAAAGCTCTACGATGTTTCTCAAAACCTGACGCTCGGTCGCGACGTCAAGTGCGCTCGTTGCCTCGTCCATAAGCAGTATAGGGGCGTTGCGCAAAACCGCGCGGGCTATGGAAATGCGCTGCGCCTGGCCTTCGGATAAGCCGCTTCCGCGCTCACCGACATAGCTGTTTATCCCATTGGGAAGCTTGGAGACGAAGTCCCATGCGCATGCCGCGCGCAGTGCCTTTTCTATGTCGGCATCGGATGCGTTTTCGTTAACCAGCCGCATGTTTTCCGCAATGGTGCCGGACATGATCGTATTGCCCTGGGGCACATAGGAAAAGTATTTTCTCGCGTCGGCGGTTATGGGGATGATATTCCCGTCGGCGTCTGTCATGCTGACCTCGCCGCACTCGGGGCTTACAAGTCCGAGCATCAGCCGAATCATAGTAGTTTTTCCCTCGCCCGAGGGGCCGACCAGGGCGATAATCTCCCCGGGGCGGGCAACGAAGTTTGAATCGGAAATTACCGCGTGGCTGTTATCATAGGAAAAATTCACATGATTGAGCTCGACTGTGTATGCTCCGGAATATTGCTCGTCGTTTTCGTCGGAATGCAGTTCCTTGCGCAAATCCATAATCTCGCGGATACGTCCGGCGGATACGGACGCCGTCATCGCCGAGGGAATCAGGCTTACGAGACTGCTGAATGAATTTGAAAGGCTGGAGCGCTGCTGCAAAAACAGCGTCATCGTGCCGAATGTTATGGCGCCCGACCACAGTCGCCACAGGCAGTAAGCGAATGCGACAAATTCGACAAGTTTGCCCAGGGCGGAGAACCAGACCTGCGCTTTTATCGAAAAAGCGTTGTAAGCCAGGTTGGTGCTGCGGTATTTTTCCTGCCAGCTGCGGAGTCTGTCCTGAGTTTTGCCCTCCGCGGCAAAGCTTTTTATGAAGTCGATATTATAAAAAACCTCAACCTCAAAGCCGGTCATATCGCTTGCAAGCTCTTTTGTTTTCCGGCTGTATTCACGCATTTTTCTTATAAGCGGACGCGATGAGACGATGAGAAAAGGCGCGCTTATGAATGCTATGAGCGCCATAACGGCATCGTACCGCAGGATAACGGCAAGCGTTGCAACAAAGCTCACGAGCGAGATGATTACGCTGGGTATCCAGTTGACGGCGTTTGAGGCTATAGTGCCGACGTCGCTTGTGAATCGATTGAGTATATCGCCGCTTTTGAATTTGTTGAGCTCAAGCCACTCCGAGTTTAAAAGCTTCTCGAACAGCTCGGCCTGAATGTCGTTGTTTATATAGATATTGAGCTTTGCGGAAATTCTCGATGACAGCGCCGAAAAAGTAAGGCTTGTAACTGCTGTGCCGAGCATGATGACCGCAATCAGCCACAGCCGCGATGTGTCAAATCCCGTTATGATATCTATCAGATATTTGCCGGCAACGCTTGAAGCAAGCCCCGTAAGTGAGCTGAGAATTCCGAGCATCGTGTATAAAATTATATGCCCTTTGTAGCGTTTGCCGAATGACAGTATCCACTTCCAATCCGCGCATATATCACGAAAGCTCCCATCGCGGATGCTTTGGACGAGCATGCCGAGCGACTGGGAGTGGAAAATTGTTTTAATCTTTTGCCCTGATTTATTGTTTTTCATTTTATCTTGCTCCGCTGAAGATTCTTTTGAAGCAACTGAAAGTTTTCATAACAATCCGCCTGAACGGAATTATACACAGCCAAGGTCCGCTGAAAATCCGCCACAGGAAACTGTCCGGCGAAAGCGTTCTGCCCTTTCGGCACACCGAATCAACACGCGCAAAGATCTGCTCGGGGCGTATATTTTTCTCGGTTTCATTCTGCGCGTCTCCTATGATATCAAAGCCGCCGTTTCTATTGACGCGGCGAATTCTATGCATGACAAACTGTCCGTTTGACCGCACATAAAACACGATATCTCCGCGGCGGAGCGGTGAGACGGGCTTTGAAAAATAAACAGTATCGCGGCCTCCGGCAAGGAACGGCAGCATACTGCTGCCGGAAACAAGCACCGAAACGCTGTGCCCCTGCTCAGTCAGTGAGCGGAGCAGGGACATATACTCTTGTGTATCAACCTGTTTCATTGCTTGGCTTCGGCAGCTTTTTCTTTTTTGGATTTGCCGTACTTTCCGTAACCGTATTTCCCATAGCCGTATTTCCCGTATCCGTACTTGCCGTAGCCGTAGCCATGGCTCGATCTTCCGGGGGCGACACCGTTCATCACGCAGCCTGAAATTTTAATGTGCTGGCTGTCAAGCGACTGTATGCCGTCTGTAATCTGAGAGCGCTTGGCATAGTCACTGCGAACGACATACAATACGGCATCTGCAAAGCGGCCGGCATATCTTGCGTCTGAAATTATTCCGCACGGCGGCGTATCGAGGATAATATAATCAAATTTCGTTTTGAGACCGTCTGTGAATTCCTTGAGCTTTGACGGACTCAGGAAAGCGCGTGCCTCCGCGCCGTTTTCGCTGCAAATAAGCTTAAGACTGCTTCCGGGAACATCCGAAAGGCATTCGTTTATATCCGAGACTTTTTCGGCGATATATTCCGGCAGGCCGGGGTGACCGTCGGATATGCCGAGATTTGCCTTTACATCCTGTTTTTTCAGGTCCGCGTCAACCAGAACCGTTCTGTATCCGGCAATAGCTATCGATAAAGCAAGATTTGCCGAAATAGTTGTTTTTCCCTCGCCTGCTGTCGTGCTTGTTACCATGATTATCTTTGGCGAGTTACTGTTGTCAAGGCTTCTGAGCAACTTTGCGCGAAGACCGTGTATAGACTCGGAAAAGCCGCTGTTAGAGCCGGGGCTGAGAATGCTGGGCGAGCAATTTTCTCTTGAACGGCGTTTTATTCTGACTGCCGGAACCGATGCCATTATGGGACGGTTTGTGTACTGCTTCAGCTCGTCTGCACTGTCAAATGTGCGGCGGGATAGAGCAAGAAGAATAATTGCAAGACAGCTTACAAGCAGTCCGATAACGGCGCATTTTGCGCCGGTGCGAAGGTATGAAAAGCTGTTATACGCCTGAGTCGGCACAGACGGTTCGTCCTTGAGTACAAGCTGAGAAAAATCCGACATGTAGTTTAAAACCTTCGGATAACACTCAATGACAGCCATGAGAACGTCATATGAATTCTGCGGATCGGAGCTTTTTACGCTCAGGACAAACAGATTTGTCTCGGCAACGGATTTTGCGCTGATGCTTGCATTTATCGTATCCGTTCCAAGCTCCTGCATTATGAGCTCCCTCATGAAATCTGAGTTCTGTACATATGGAAAAGCGCTTGCCAGCTTCTTTGCCGCGTCGCTGTCGTAATAATTGTTGTATGACAGGATATCATCCGATGAATAGCCGGAGCTGACGGCAAAAATAGCTTTTGCCTCATACATCGGAGTAAAGCTCATATACGAGCGGAGGAACAGTGCTCCGGCAATGAGCCCCGCAAGCAGAAGAGCGAGAAGCCAGAAATGCTTAAGCTCGCGGATAAAACGAGAGGCGAACACTGACAGGTCTATTACATTTTCTCTGTTTTCGGCATCCACTTTTTAATCTCCTGCCTCCGTTGCTGAATTTTTGCTGTCTGTTTTGCGGCCGTAGCCGTATTTGTAATTCTTCCCGTAGCCGTATCTGCCGTAGGCACTGCCTGAGGAATAGCCGCGCATATCGTTGAGAACACAGCCGAGGAATTTGCTCTTGCATGCCGAGAGTACATCGACGGCATCGTTGAGCATGCTTGCCGGAACTACATCCTGACGCACGACCATAAGCGAGGCATCGCAAAGATCCGCAAGAATTTCCGAATCCGGAAAAAGCCCCATAGGGGGTGAGTCGATAATAATCATATAACCCATGCTACGAAGCCTTGCAATCAAAAATGCCATGCACGGTGAAGACAACAGTTCGGTTGAACGATCTGCTCCGACATTGGAGCAAAGGAGCAGAACGTTCGTTTCAACATCAATTCTCGCGCATGCGCACATGTTTTCATCGCTGAAATCCAGGGCGAGCAGCTTGTCAAGCGAGAGGACATCCTCGCGTTTGTGTCCGAATATCGTATGCTGCGACGGATTGCGCAGGTCAGAGTCTATAAGAGCCACCTTGTGACCGTTGGCGCTGAGGGCTACGGCAAGGTTTGCGGATATCGTTGATTTACCCTCGCTTGCTCCGACGCTTGTTATCAGGAACACGTTGCATCCCTTTTCGCGATTTTCATATTCAAGCCGTGAACACACGGAATTTATCTGCTCTGTATACAGCATGCTGACAGATGGAGATGAGATGAGCATACTGCTGCGGCGAAGCTTCTGCTTTGAATTGGAACCGCCGTGTTTTTTGGATTTTGCTGTGGTTTTTTGAGTGCGCTCATGTCCGATGACCGCAACAACGGGCGCGTCCAGAAGATTCCCTGCTCCGTCGCGTGTCTGGATGGTTTCGCTTGTTATGACCGACATGCTGATTATGCATGCCATAAGCAGAGCGCCGACTATGGCCGCATTGCGGCAGACATGCGAAACATTTATGCTGTTTGAGGGCACGGACGACACCGCTGGGGCTTTTATGACCTGCAGCACATTTCCGGATATATATTTTGACAGTTCGGGGAAGCTGCTGCGAAGAGTGTCCAGGACAAGGAAAGCCTGCTTGGGCGTTTCTGCAGACGAAGTTACTACGATGAAATTGCTGTTTTCTATCTGTTCGGCGACAATTTCACCGGAAAAGCCGTCAAGCTCCTTTGAGCTTGCAAATAGCTCTTCCTTAACCGAATCGTCATTGAGGACCTCCGAAAGGACCTCCGCAACATCAGTGGCCGCAAGGACGTTGCGGCTTGAGTATGCCGACACCCTTGAGGTTACTGCATATGTCATGGTTGCACTGTATGTCGGCGTGCGCAGGAAGTTTGCATACAGAAAGGCAGTCATTGAAAAAATGAGTGCGCAGGCTACAATCATCCACAGATTTTTCCACAGCTGTCTGCCAATGCAGAAAAGTGAAATGCTTTCAAATTGAAGACCGTTGTTTTGTTCCATTGCCGCCCCTCCTTACTCTACAACGACGGTCAGGACGCTTGTGCCCGTTCCGCCGGAATTACTGCATGAGTAGCTGACATGGTATGTGCCGGCCTTTGAAGTGTCCACTGTGCCAGATATGCTTACATCCGATGTCGAGCCGCCGCTGACGTATGAGACATAGTCGGATGCATTGAAGCTGCTTCCGGCATCCAGATACAGCAGATAGCTGCTAAGCTCAATCTGCGGAGCACTCGAAGCGGCAGAGCGGAGAACAATCGGTAAAGTTACGCTTGCGGTGTCGCCCATGGAATTTACCACCTGCACACCGATATAATAGGTTCCCTCTGTTGAAGAGTTAATGTCCAGGGCCGAAATGCGTATTGAGTCCGAGATATCACCGTCAACGGCATCGTCTGCAAACAGTCTGTCCGTTAAAGAAATGGATTCGCCAAGGTTATATTCCAGCGGCTCCTCAATTCTGAACTTCGGACGCTCGTAATCGGAATACACAACTGTCCTTGAAGCGGTGGCCATGTTATTTGCACTGTCAAAGACAATATAGGTAACCTTTGCCGTGTTGTTTGAAATAAGATTCGAAACACCCGATACGATTACTTCATCGCTGAGATCTCCGTCACGGTTATCGCTTGCGATAACTCCGCTGAGCAGCTTGGAGTTATCATCTTTGACGCGGATAGTGACGGTGTCACTGTCAAATTTTATTTCCGGCGGCGTCGTGTCGGCAAGCAGGCTGAGATATATCTGGCCGCCACAAAAAGCAACGGTTATCGTAATAAAAACTATTATCAGAAAAGTCCTTAATTTTCCCATTATAACACCCGATATTTTATCATTGAAAAACGCGCATAAAAATGCACATTCGTAAGAGTTAGTTTAACATACCAAGCTTTGAATTTCAATAGAAATACGCCATAAGAAGACGGTTACATAGTTAACAGATACTGACTATGGGCAATATTGACAATTAAGATAGTATTAAACTTACAAAACAACGGAATATGCACAAATTGCCCGTTCAATGTCAGATGCAAGGTGACAACGATGAAATGTTGTGTTATAATCGACCATACATAATTAGGTGACATGACAGCATGTGATGAGAGATTACCCGGCAAATGAAAGGCAATGTAGGAATGAATTTAAAAAACAGAGAAGATATAAACTGGCTTAAAGTGCGAAGGATATGTCTTCTGGTAATTTTAGATATACTAATAATAAATATCGCGGCGTTTTCCGCCCTGCTTGTACGCTTTGAGTTCAGCATGACGCTGCTCAAGGCATCGGGCTTTTTGGAGACATTCCGGGCAATATGTGTTCCCAATACGATACTTGCTCTGCTTTCCTTCGGCATATTCGGACTGTACAGAAGCCTGTGGGCGTTCGCCGGCGTAGATGAGCTTATTCAAATGGCAAAAGCCGTAGCTGTAGCGACGATGCTGCAATATGTCTGGCTTGCGCTTTCGCAGAACATCGTGCCGAGAAGCTATCCGTTTTTATATGCTCTGCTACTGCTGGTGCTCGTGTCCGGCGTGCGGTTTTCCTATAGATTCCTGCGCCGTGAAAGGGCGGCAATCAACAGATACAAAAGACGCGGAGAGAGAAAGCGCACTATGCTCATCGGAGCCGGTTCAGCCGGAGTAATGGCTCTGCGTGAGTTCAAGAACAGTGAGCACTCTGCCAACAGAGTTGTATGCATCATAGACGATGATGAATCCAAGCACGGCAACCGTATCATGAACGTGCCGATAGTCGGGGGCAGAAATTCGATTGCCCGCAATGTCGATAAATACAACGTGGAGGAAATAGTTTTCGCAATTCCATCCATGGTCAACAAAGAAAAGCGCGAAATTATGGAGATATGCCGTCAGACGGGCTGCAAGCTGAAAACACTGCCGGCAATATTCCAGCTTGCAAACGGAGATGTCAGCATAAAGCAAATTCGTGATGTCGATATAACAGACCTGCTCGGCAGAGAAACAGTCAATGTCGATCTCAACGACATAACCGGTTATATCGAGGGGAAAACCGTTCTGGTCACAGGCGGCGGCGGAAGCATAGGCAGCGAGTTGTGCCGTCAGGTTGCAAAAAGTCACGCGAAAACGCTTATCATCTTCGATATATACGAAAACAATGCATATGATATACAGCAGGAGCTTAAGCGGAAATATCCCGAGCTTGATCTTGTTGTCCTGATAGGCTCTGTGCGCGACAGGACGCGTGTTTTCAACATCATGGAGGAATACAGGCCTTCGCTCGTGTTTCATGCCGCGGCGCATAAGCATGTCCCTCTGATGGAGGACTCCCCTGCCGAGGCAGTGAAGAACAATGTCTTCGGAACGCTCAATGTAGCCCAAGCGGCATCGGAATACGGTGCAAAGAGATTCCTGCTTATATCAACAGATAAGGCCGTTAACCCGACGAGCATCATGGGTGCATCAAAGCGCATCTGCGAGATGATTATCCAGATGATGAGCACCCGCTCCGAAACCGAGTATGTCGCTGTTCGCTTCGGAAATGTTCTCGGTTCAAACGGAAGCGTAATTCCGCTGTTCAGGAAACAGATTCTTGCCGGCGGACCGGTTACGGTTACCGACAAAAATGTCATTCGCTATTTTATGACTATCCCTGAGGCCGTTTCGCTTGTCCTTCAGGCCGGCGCTTATGCCAAGGGCAGCGAAGTATTTGTTCTCGACATGGGCGAGCCTGTGCGCATTGACGATCTGGCGAGAAATATGATCAGGCTTGCGGGCTTTGAACCCGATGTCGATATAAAGGTCGAATATACGGGTCTGCGTCCCGGCGAGAAGCTGTTTGAGGAGATACTCATGGCGGCCGAGGGAATGCAGAAGACACCTAATAATCTGATTTATATCGGGCATGAAACGGAGCTTGATGTTGACGAGTTCGAAAAAAAGCTCATGCATCTGCGCTCGATAGACGAGCGGGACACAGAGCTTTTGCGTGAGCATATAGCCGATATGGTGCCGACGTTTATAGGCAAGTCAGCGGCGAAGGACGAAGCTGTCAAGGGCTGACCATCGGCATATCTTTTATAATTCTGCGCGGGTTTTCGTAAAGGAGAATCCGCGCATATTCTTTTGAGTATTCAGACTCGATATAATCTCTCAAGCCGGACAGATCGGAGGTGCGTTCATACGCTCCGTGCGCATCACTTGCCGCAATATGCGCCAGTCCCTGTGAGAGCATCCACTGAGCATTTCTTTGCGCATGTCGACCGAGCCGGCCGAATACGCTGTCCTTATTTATCTGAAGAACATAGCCCATGCAGAACCAGTCAATGCAGATATTGCGGTTTTCGCTCACGGCATCATAGCGTTCGGGATGGGCGATAACAGGCTTTATCCCCTGCGATGAAATTGCCGTGAGCTTGCGGTTCATGTCGATAATGCTCTCTCCGAAGTCAAATTCGACAAGCATATAGTGACTGCTTGCAAGCGTCAGAAGCTTTTTTTCCGCAAAAAGCTCGGGCATATCATCGGTGCAGAAAACCTCGGCTCCGGCGAGGATTTTAAGGGGAATGCCTGCATTGTCTATTGCCTCGCGAAGGGCAAAAAATTTTTTCAGAAGCTCGGCGCTCTGGTAGTTGCCGACCTGACCGGGGATGTTGCTGTGGGGCGTGACGATTATAACATCAGTGCCGCCCCTGATGGCTGCTTCCGCCATCATGAGCGAGCTTTCCATCGAATCGGAACCGTCATCGACTGCGGGCAGCATATGGCAATGTATATCTATCAAGGGCGTCACCTCCTCGTTTCATTCTCAAGATATGCTTAAACATAACGGATTTATACTACCGCGGCGTGCAATTGTCAAGTATTTCAAACCGTTAAAAATACCGCATCCCTGTGAAAACACCGTTCACGGAGATGCGGTATTGCTGTGAAGCTTATTCAGCTTCCGAGAAAAGTGAGGCGTAAGCCTCTGCCAGATCTATGTTGCAGTTGTCCTTAATCCAGGAAAGGCACTCTGTGCAGCCTGTGGTAATATCAATCGAAAGCATTTCGTAACCATCTTCAGCATCTCCATTATCGTTGCTGAGATAGAACGATACCGAGCCGAGGTAATCGTTGTCATCAACAATCTTCAAATTTCCGGCTTTTATATCGGCAATTACCGCGTTTTCGTAAAAATCAACAGCCTGCTCGGGTGAAAGTGAAAAAGCATAATTGAAGTAGGAGTCCGAGAAGCCAGCACCGGAGCAGTTGTCCGTGTCAATAGGAACGGACATCTGAATCGTTGAAATACTTGTACTCGTTCGGACGAATTTCTTTTATTGCTTCCATGTCCGGAA
>CAVAPG010000031.1:0-17886 GCA_963590435.1 bacterium | reverse complement strand
TGGCAGGACAGTGCCACGGCGGCTCCTGCGGTGACAGCGGCAGCGGCACCCTCAGGGATGTAAAAAACCTGAAGAATCAAAAATAACAGTCCAAGGAGGTGCAGTACACCACACTGCACCTCCTTATTTAAAAAGCGGGAGTAAGCCATGACTAACCCGAAGCTTGCGGTTTCCGCCTCGGTTGTTCGCTATCTTCTCGCACCGGATGCGCTCGGGGACGCCGACGGAATACGGACAATGCGGCGGTGACACGGCACTGAATGTGTCCTGAAAAATAAATTAAAAACAAAAGTGTGTAAAGTGAAAATAAGCAAAGAAAAGGAGGAGCAGTTATGCAGTATGCAATCTTTGGCCTTGTTCTCGTAGTATTTGCGGTTTTTGTCATAAGAGGTTATTCCAAAAAGCTCGCATCGGGCTGCTGCGGAGCGGGCGGTGACGCGGCCAAGAAAATTAAGGTCGCCGACAAAAACAAGTCGCACTATCCATACAGCGCGGTCCTCACGGTTGACGGAATGATGTGTGCCGCTTGCGAGACGCGCGTTGAAAACGCCCTTAATATCATCGACGGTGTGTGGGCAAAGGCAAGCTCATCTGACGGAAAGGTTTCCGTTCTGATGAAAAATCCCGTCGATATCGAAACCTTCCGCAAGGCCGTAAACGACCTGGGCGTCTACACTCTTATGAAAGCGCAATTCCAAGATGCAAAGTAAAACTGAAACATATTCCGGTGCCGACGGCAGCTTCAGCGTGACAAGCTACGAGGTGTTCCCCGGCATCGAGCTGATATACAATGACATAAGCCTTTATGAACACGACTTCCGACCCGAGGAGGATAAAACCCTGCTGGAAATTCACCACTGCCGCTCCGGACGCATGGAGTGCCGCATAGGCACGGACTTTTTCTATCTTGCGTCGGGGGACATGTCCATCAGTCTCTCCGACGGGGCAATATCCCACTCGAGCTTTCCGACCGGCAGCTATGAGGGCGTGACGATAAGAATAAACAGCAAGGACGCGCCGCGCTGCCTGTCGTGCTTCCTGGCGGATGTGAATGTCCAGCCGGATGCCCTGCGCAAAAAATTCTGCACAGGTGGACAGTGCTTCGTTGCGCGCTCGTCTGCGGCGATAGAGCACATCTTCTCCGAGCTTTACAGCGTGCCCGAGAGCATACGCAAGGGCTATTTCAAGGTCAAAATTCTTGAGCTGCTGCTGTTTCTGAGTGCGATGAAGCTCGATGACTCCGCACTTTCCGAGCGGAGAATATCCAACACGCAGGTGGAGCTTGCCAAGCGCATAGGGGCGTATCTTTCCGCGAATATGGACAGGCGCATTACCCTCGAGGAGCTCTCAGGCGAGTTTCATCTTTCACAGACGGCGCTCAAATCCTGCTTCCGCGCCGTATACGGCGAGTCGGTCTATTCTTACATCAGAGCCCAGAAAATGCAGTGCGCCGCCGCCGATCTGCGCCGCTCGGAAATGAGCATAATGGAGATCGCCGGACGCTACGGCTATGATAACGGCAGTAAGTTTGCCAAGGCCTTCCGCGATACCGTCGGCATGAGCCCCACGGAATACAGAAACGCAGGATAGAAATAAACAATCAGTCTGAGTTGCGCTATATTTAAGGCTGAGTAGATTCGTGCTCGGCCTTATTTATATATTTCAAACAAAAAGGAGTACTTACTATGAAATTCCACATTGAAGACACCGCAAAGATGTTCGGCTACGGCGTGCTGTTCGGCACTGCCGGCATCAAAATTCTCAGAAGCCGCGACGCAAAGAGCTTGTACACCCATGTCACCGCCGCAGTCCTGCGTGCAAAGGACTGCGTAATGCAGACTGCCGACGATATCCGCTGCGACTGCCAGGATATCTATGCCGGAGCAAAGGACATTAACGAAAAGCGTGCAGCCGAGGAGCAGGCCGCAGTAATCGAAAACGTCGAGGCAGAGTAATGAAATGCAGAATTCTCAGTGAAACTGAGGGCAGGCTCCGCGTAAGGCTTTCCCAGCCGCGCATGAGCCTTACGCAGGCGGATATCGTTGAGGAATATTTCAGCGGCATCGCCGGCGTTAAAAAGGTCAGTGTTTACGACCGCAACTGCGATGTCGTCATCGAGCACAGCGACAGGGCGGCGGTCATATCGGCGCTTGCCGGTTTTTCATATGATACCTGCGGCATAACAGAGCCAAAGCCCACGGGCAGGGAGCTCAATCGTGAATATCAGGATAAGCTTGCCGGCGTTATAATGCGCCGCTTTCTCAAAAAGGCATTTCTGCCTGCCCCGTGGCGTGCGGCAATATGCGTCGCAAAGAGCACGCGCTACTTTGCACGCGGACTGCAGTCACTGTGCCGGCGCCGCCTTGATGTTGCCGTGCTTGACGCCACGGCGATAACAGTCTCCGTCCTGCGCGGAGATACGAATACGGCATCGACGATTATGTTCATGCTGAAGATAGGCGATATCCTCGAAGAGTGGACGCATAAGAAATCCGTTGCGGATCTTGCGCGCACAATGTCGCTCAATGTCGATAAGGTATGGATCCGGGAAAACGGCACGGAGGAGCTCAGGAATATATCCGATGTCAAGGTCGGTGATGAAGTCATTGTCCGCATGGGCAGTATGATTCCGCTTGACGGAAAGATAGTCTCCGGCTCGGCGGCAGTAAATCAGGCATCCATGACAGGCGAGAGCATGCCGGTCCGCAAGGAAACGGGCAGCTATGTCTATGCCGGAACAGTTGTCGAAGAGGGCGAGTGCATCATGCGCGTTGAAAAGAGCCTTGGCTCCGGACGGTATGACAGAATAGTCCACATGATAGAGGATTCGGAAAAGCTCAAGTCCGACACCGAGTCGCAGGCGTATCATCTTGCCGATAAGCTCGTGCCGTACAGCCTCGGCGCAACCGCGCTTACATGGCTTATAACACGCAATCCGACAAAAGCACTTGCCATTCTCATGGTCGATTTCTCATGTGCGCTGAAGCTTTCCATGCCGATCGCCGTGCTTTCCGCAATGCGCGAGAGCGGCGATAACGGCATCTCGGTAAAGGGCGGAAAATTCCTTGAGGCGATTGCCTGCGCCGACACTGTCGTGTTCGATAAGACGGGAACGCTCACCCATGCAAGCCCCAAGGTGGCGGATATCATAACCTTTGGCGGTCATGAGCAGAACGAAATGCTCTGCCTTGCAGCCTGCCTTGAGGAGCACTATCCGCACTCAATTGCAAATGCCGTTGTCAACGAAGCCGTCAGCCGCGGACTTAACCACGAGGAGCGGCACTCCAAGGTCGAATATGTTGTCGCCCACGGCATCCACAGCACTGTTGACGGCAAAAAGGTCGTTCTCGGAAGCTATCACTTCGTGTTCGAGGATGAGGGCTGCGCCGTGCCGGAGGATGAGAGGGAGCGGTTTGACGCTCTGCCCGAGCAGTATTCGCATCTGTATCTTGCAATAAGCGGAGTTCTGGCGGCGGTTATATGCATCGCCGATCCGCTTCGTGACGAGGTATGCGAAGTCATGAAATCCCTGCGCGCTCTCGGCTTTGATAAGCTCGTCATGATGACGGGCGACAGCGAGCGCACTGCAAAGGCCGTTGCACAGTATGCCGGTCTGGATGAATACTATGCCGAGGTTCTCCCCGAGGACAAGGCGGCATTTGTCCGCGCAGAGCATGAAAAAGGACGCAAGGTCGTCATGATAGGCGACGGTGTAAACGATTCGCCGGCACTCAGCGAGGCCGACGCCGGAATAGCTATGAGCGACGGCGCGGCAATCGCACGCGAAATTGCCGATATCACCATATGCTCGGATGATCTGGAAAGCCTCGTCACCCTAAAGCGCATTAGCGACGGGCTTATGGCGCGCATCCACGCAAACTATCGCTTCATCATTTCCTTCAATGCCGGCCTTATTGTACTGGGCGTTGCCGGGATTCTCCCGCCGTCGACATCGGCACTGCTTCACAATGTCTCGACGCTGGCAATAGGTCTGAGAAGCATGAGAAACCTTCTCTCTTAATGTTTCTATACGCCTTTCTGCCTTTTCGGAGCCTTATTCTTTCCTTTTGGAGCGGATAAGGCTCTTGACTTTATGGCATAATTAATACATAGTAAGGAGGTAGGATATGAGCGACGAGCTTGTTGTTTCGCAGTGCGCTCCCACGCTCGCGGGACTGAAAACAGCCAATATGTTTTCTGCCGAGTACACCAGCCGTGAAGAGGTCACGGCCGACCTGCGGCGTCTCAATGCTGTGCTCGTCCCCCACGGCCTGCGTATTGTTCCCATGAGATATATGCAAAGCCGCGTGCTTTTATATCTTTATCGGCCCGATGCTCTGCAGCGCGACCTTGCCGACAGTGACGCGCAGGAGATATTGCGGCATTGCGGCTACGGGCAGCGTGCCCGCGCCGAAAGCTGCCTGAGCTGTCTTATAGGCAGACTCAGGAACAATGCCGAATTTCCTCATGAGGTCGGACTGTTTCTCGGCTATCCGCCCGAGGATGTCCGCGGATTTATCGAAAACCGCGCCGCCGGTTTCAAGCTCATAGGCTGCTGGAAGGTCTACGGCGATGTTGCAGCGGCAAAGGAAAAATTCAAAAGCTTCGAGATTTGCACTCGCCGCAGCCGCGGCAAGGCGCTCGATGAGATCATACAGTGAAAGGACGAATTTTGAAATGAAAAAAGCAGTTGTTTATTGGAGCGGCACGGGCAATACCGAGGCCATGGCAAAGGCAGTGGCGGACGCCGCCGGCGCACAGCTTTTCACCGCATCCGAGTTTTCCGCGGCAAAGGCGGATGAATTTGATTCCATCGCATTCGGCTGCCCTGCAATGGGTGCCGAGTCACTTGAGGAGAGCGAGTTTGAGCCCATGTTCGAGGGCGTAAAGGGCCATCTTGCCGGCAAGAAGGTTGCACTGTTCGGCTCCTACGGCTGGGGTGACGGCGACTGGATGCAGATCTGGGAGGATGACTGCCGCGCCTCCGGCATTAACCTCGTGCACGATAGCGTCATCTGCAACGGCGAGCCCGATTCTCAGGCACTTGCACAGTGCAAGACCCTCGGCGCTGCACTGTAATCAGGCGATTGTATAGAATAGAATAATAAAAAGGACAGCTCCGGGCTGCCCTTTTTCTATTTAAGTCTTTTGTCGCTTTTCTTTGCCAGGTATGTTCCGAGGCTCTGGAAAAACTGCACGAGCAGTATGAGGATAATAACGGCGACAAGCATTATAAGATACTTATAGCGATAGTAGCCGTAGTCGATTGCGATTTTGCCCAGACCGCCGCCGCCGATTATGCCGCTCATTGCCGAATAGCTGAGTATTGTCGTCAGCGCGATGGTCACATTCTGGATAAGCGAGGGAACGCTCTCGGGTATCATGACCTTGCAGATTATCTGCACCGGAGACGCGCCCATGCTCTGGGCGGCCTCGATAATATTGCCGTCAAGCTCGCGCAGGCTGCTCTCAACAAGCCGCGCGACAAATGGAAACGCCGCCGCGACAAGGGGAACGATAGTTGCAGTCGTGCCGACAGCCGTGCCGATAAGCGCACGGGACAGGGGCAGAACCATTATCATCAGAATAAGAAAGGGAATAGAGCGCAGAATATTTATAATAACATTCAGAAGATGCATAAGCCAGCCGGGCAGGGGCAGAACTCCGTCCTTTTCGCCCGTGACCAGCAGTACGCCGAGAGGAAGACCTATAACGAGCGATAGCGCGGTGCTCAGAACGGTAACATAGAATGTCTCCCAGAGCGCGGTCGGGAAGCTCGGCAGAAGATCGATAAGCCCCTGTATGGATTCCTGCGAGAACAGATCACTGTACATTGCCGTCAACCTCCTGTGCCGTGACATTCGCCACGCTTGAAATAAATTTTATTGCGCGCTCATACTGCGCACTGGGAATGCCTATGAGCAGACTGCCGTAGACCTCCTCGGACAGCTTCTGCGTCGATGCGGAAATGACATTGCAGAAGATGTTCTCTTCGGATGCAAGCCGCGCCACGAGCGGGATTGCCGTAGTCCGGCTGTCGCGGAAAATGAGCCTTACGCGCCGCTCGGTTTTGGGGTCGGATACCATTTCGTCAACGCCGCCGGGGAATACGAGCCTGCGCCCTGCGGGAGATTTCGGCGCGGCAAACACCGCGGCAACAAGACCCTCCTCGGCAACCTCGCCGTCGTCGAGAATGGCGACATGGTTGCAGACCTCTTTTACGACGCTCATCTGATGGGTTATTATCACGACCGTTATGCCGAGCTTTGCGTTTATGTCCTTTATAAGCTCAAGTATCTGACGCGTCGTTTTCGGATCGAGCGCGCTTGTGGCCTCATCGCACAGCAGAACCTTCGGATCGGTTGCCAGTGCGCGGGCGATTGCGATTCTCTGCTGCTGACCTCCGGACAGCTGCGCCGGATAGGCGTTTGCCTTGTCCGGCAGTCCGACAAGCTCAAGAAGCTCGCGGGCGCGCTTTTCCGCGTCGCTTTTTTTCACGCCCGACAGCTCCATCGGGAAGCAGATATTCTTCAGACAGGTTCTCTGCATGAGCAGGTTAAAATGCTGGAATATCATTGTTATATCCCGCCGCGCCGCGCGCAACTGTGCCGGACTCATGGTGTCAAGCCGCTCGCCGTTGACGATTATCTCGCCGCTCGACGGGCGCTCGAGCAGATTTATGCATCTTACAAGTGTGCTTTTTCCGGCACCGGACATGCCGATTATTCCGTATATATCCCCGTCCTGAATGGTAAGGGAGACGTTCTTGAGCGCGTCCACCTCTCCTGTTCCGGAGTCAAAGGTTTTGCTTACGTTTTTAAGTTCTATCACAAGTGTCTCCCTCTTTCAAACGACTGCGGTTTGCTTATTACTTGCCGGATACTGCGTCCAGAGTGGCCTGGGTGCCGCCGTACAGGCCCATCGGCTCAACATGGATCGATGCCACGGAAACTATGTGGGTGCCGTTTTCGGCGTTGAAGTCATCAAGATAGGGAGTGTGCTGGAAGTAGTTTGCCAGAACCGTTCCGTCCTCGACGACATTGTTGGGAACAACATAGTCGCTGTAGGTCTGAATATCAAGTGTGATGTCCTTCTCGGCGAGGATGTCTTTTGCAATCTCAAGTATCTCGGCGTGCGGAGTGGGGGAGGCCGCGACGGAAATGGTGGTGCCTGCCAGTGCCGAGTAGTCAACGGAGCTGTCATAGCCGTCGGTGAGATTGTCCACGGTGGAAACGACGCTGCCCTCGTACTTTTCCTCTATGAAGTCTGCAACCTGTTTGCTTTCGAGTGCTGCCTTGAGTGCCTTGACGGCGTCGGTGTTTTCATTACCCTCTTTCACGGCGAGAATGTTGGCGTATGCAGAGGAGGAGCCTTCCTTGAACAGCGAGTCCTTGACGGGGTTGAGTCCTGCGTTGATTGCGTAGTTGCTGTTGATGACCGCGTAGCTCACGTCGGGCAGCAGCTGGGGGATTGCGGCCGCTTCCGCCTCGACTATCTCGACATTGTAGGGATTGTCAACTATGTCGTTCTTGGTTGCGGTGATGCCTGCGCCGTCCTTGAGTGTGATTATGCCGGCCTCCTGCAGGAGCAGAAGTGCGCGCGCTTCGTTTGTCGTGTCGTTGGGAACCGCGATTTTTATAACGCTGTCCTCGGCGCTGTCGTCGCCGCTGTTGGAGCCAGAGCATGCCGCGAGGCTGAATGCAAGAACTATTGCCAGTGCAAGTGCGATTATCTTAGTAAATTTTTTCATTTTTAATTTCTCCTTAAAAGTTTTTGTCTAATGGGCCGCTGTATCTGTCAAAAATAATATCCTCTGTGTCCCGGGGACACATTCGTTTTCTCAGCCGAAGCATACGGCACATCTCCTTTCAAATCGAAATTAATTCGGGATAAAAATAAAAACAGCGGAAGGTCACTGACCTTCCGCTGCTTGTTATCCCAAGAGGCTGCGGCATTACGCCGTCAAACAGGTATCAGAAAGTTCCGGACCGAAGTGAGCGCGACGAAGCATGCACATGCGGCACATGCACATGTACATCATCATCATGTTGTTGCTCAGCTTCTTCATGGATGCTTTCTGCCTTTCCTCGAAATTTTGCGTCGTTGTTTTGACAATTGGCATAGTAGCCGTTAAGCTTAGTTTTGTCAAGAACTATTTTGAGATTCTATCATTTTTGCCGAAATTGTGCCTGATTTATACGGCGCGTTTGTGCTTTTTCGGGAAATTTATCTCTCCGTACAGTGCTCCGCCTATGATGAGCACGGCACCGAGCGCCTGCATGGCCGACAGCGCCTCGTGCAAAACAAGCGCCGAAAGAAGCACCGAAAACAGCGGCTCAAGATAGCCGCACACGCCCACGGTCTGCGCCGAAAGTCCGCCGATTGACGAAAAATACAGATGGCATGCAAGCCCTGTGCAGACAAGGCCGAGTACGATTATCGGAAGATAATCCGACGGCGCGATATCCATCGAAAAGCTGCCCTTGAATGCCGAATAAACTATAACGACCGCAGTCGTGAAAAGCACCTGCAGCGTGGAGTTATCCGAGCCCTTTATCTCGGCCGTGAGCTTGTTTGACAGAACCATCACGGCATAGGCTACAGCCGACGCCGCCGCGCAGACAATGCCGCGGATATCCGTTCCTCCGGATACGGCACTGCCGCTTATAAAAACCGCTCCGAGCAGCGCCGAAAAAAGTGCGCACAGCTTTTTTGCCGTTATCTTTTCCTTGAGAATAAACGGCGACAGGGCGATGACGATTGCAGGGCCCGTGTAGTTTATGAGTATGCTCAGCCCCACGCCGAGGCGGTCATACGCTTCGTATAAAAACAGCCAGTCGGCAGCCATCGCCGCACCTGAAACGGCGATTAAAAATATATCCCTGCGGTTTTTGAGCATTGAAAAACGCTTTCCGCTCAGGAAGAATATAACAAGCAGCAAAGCCGAGGCGAGGACGGCGCGAAGCAGCACAATCTGCCGGCTGTCAAGCGCGATAAAGCTTGCAATTACTCCGTTTGCGCCGAACAGGAGAAGCCCGGCCATGTATTTTGCAAAATCGTTTTTCATTGGCAGCTATTACCTTCTGATTTAGAAATCGATTGCCGTGTAATCGTGTCCGGTGTACGGCAGCAGCTTTTCGAGAACATCTGTCATTTTTATCTTCATAAAGCCCGTTGCGGTGCCGTCGGCGCAGGCAAAATATTCGCCGGAGAGCAGGTCTCTGTCAAAAACAAGCTGTACATTTTTTGCGGAGGGAAGCAGCAGACTGAGCAGAGTCGTTGCGCCGATCTTGACACCGAGCAGCTCCTCAAGGCGCTCGCTCGGCGCGAATGAAACGCGTGATATTCCCAGCGCGGCGGAAAAATCGTGGCTTTTAAACTGCTTGCCGCCGCTCGTTATGAAAAGATAGAAGGCGGTCTGCTTTCGGTCGCACACCAAAAGCGTTTTCACGATCGGCGCACCGAGCTTATCGTCTATAAGCGCGCACAAATCCATCGACACGGCCTCATCGGTGTCCACACGGCTGTAATCTATTCCGAGCTCTCCGAGCGTCCTGTACGCAAGCTCCTGAAGCGGCGTTTTGAAGACCTCCGGCGGAGTGCTTATCGGTGTGCTGACATAAAACATAATCTTTCCTTCTTTTCCTTTTGAATTTCGCTTGAATTATCCACCGCTATGTTGTACCATAAGCTTAAGTATTTGAAAAGCGAATGTTTATCATAAGAACTATTACAAAATCAGATGCGTGGTGCTCAAAAATGGATATGAATGTTTCAAAATATCTGGCGTTTGTGACGACGGTTGAATGCGGCAGCTTCACACGCGCCGCGCAGCTTCTTAATTATTCCCAGTCGGGCATCAGCCGGATGATAATCGACCTTGAAAGGGAGTGGCAGCTGTCGCTGCTTGAGCGCAGCAGAACCGGCGTGTGCCTGACCTCGGACGGTGAGCGGCTGCTGCCGTACGCAAGAAGCCTTTGTGCCGAATACCGGCGATTGCAGATGCAGGTTGATGATTTGCGCGGAGTGCAGTCGGGGCTTATCCGCATCGGGACAATATCCAGCATAGCCACGCACTGGCTGCCCAATATAATCAAAGCCTTCCAGAGCGATTATCCGGGCATTGACTATGAACTACTGCTCGGTGACTACGGCGAAATTGAGGGTTGGGTGCGCGACGGTCAGGCCGACTGCGGCTTTACAAGCCTGCCCGACGAATCTGATCTTGATCTTATTCCCCTTGAGTGCGACAGCTTCATGGCAGTCCTGCCGAAAGATCATCCGCTGGCGGAGCTTGATGTCGTTCCCATAGCCTCGCTGTGCTCCGAGCCGTTTCTGCTGCTTGAAAAGACGGGCACTCACGATGTGTCGGAGCTTTTCGCGTCCAACGGATTGCATCCGAGAGTGCATTTTACGACATGGGACGACTACGCAATCATGTCGATGGTTGAAGGCAGCCTCGGCATCAGTATGTTGCCGGGGCTTATTTTAAAGCGTATTCCTTATGATATTGCCATCCGCCCGACCGACAGGACGGTTCAGCGCCGCCTCGGCATTATGCTGCGCGACCGAAACAGCAGCTCCGCCGCCCTGCGGAAATTCCTTGAATATATCGACAGAATATAATAAAAAACCGAGGGAAAACTCCCTCGGTTTCTGTTTTGCCCAAATTAAAATGTCAGGCGCATTTGATTCCACACGACGTTGCCGTGCGTGGATTTTTCCGAAACGCCTTCGTTTACAAAGCCGAACTTGGCGTAGTAGTGAACAAGCGCGTCCTTGCAGGTGAGAACAAGACCGAGTCTGCCCTGACTGCGAGCGTCCGATATTGCACGCTCGATAAGTCGGCCTGCAAGTCCCTGACGGCGATACGACGGAATCGTGTTCACGCCGAATATCATCTGCCACTTTCCGTTTTCGTTGTGCATATCGGCATCGGCATACATCTCATCTGTCAGGTCGCCCTCGTCCGTAACGAAGCCGTCGACAAAGGCAACGAGCCTGTCACCGTCGAACATGAGCCAGAAATGGTCACCGTAGCGGCGGACTCTTTCGCCAAGCTCCTTTGCCGTGGCCGCCTCGGCAGGAGGGAAGCATTCGGCCTCCACCGCGGCAATCTGATCTATATCATTTTCATGAGCGGTTCTTATAATCATGCGCTGATCCTCCGTTGCTTTTTCGCGCACAGTATAGCAGAAGTGCGTTTCATTGTCCAGTCAGGGGAGAGCGTATTTCTCGCAGTAGCGTCTGTACTGCTCGTTGAACTCGGGAACATCCTCGCGCTCGTGCTGTGTTTCGTGGGCGTTGAGGGTGTGCTTTTTCTTGTCAAGCACGCAAAGTGCAACGTTGGAGCAGTGGTCCGAAGCGCGCTCGAGGTTTGTCAGCAGATCCGACCACACAAAGCCAGCCTCAATGCTGCATTCGCCCTTTTTCATGCGCAGTATATGGCGTGTGCGAAGCTCGTTTTTAAGATCATCGACGACCTGCTCAAGAGGCTCGACAAGCTTTGCCGACTGTGCGTCGTCATCCGTGAATGCCTTTACGGCAAGGTCAAGCACCTCGCCGACCGCCGCGGACATAACCGACAGCTCGTATTTTGCCGAGCGGGAGAACTCAAGCTGCTTATCGTGCAGCTCCTCTGCCGATTCGATAATATTCACCGCGTGGTCGCCTATGCGCTCGAAGTCGCCTATGAGCTTGAGAAGCTCCGTGACCTCCTCGCTTGCCTCATCGCTCAGCTGCTCTGCGCCGAGTTTGAGCAGATATGTTCCGAGCATATCCTCGTACTTATCCGTTTCGTCCTCACTCTTGCGGACCTCCTGCGAGGCATTGGCGTCAAAATTGACTACGCAATCCATAGCTTTTTTCATGGCATCGGATGCGTAATATGCCATGTCCTCGGTCACGACGCTGCACTGTTCGAGTGCAAGAGGCGGAGTAGCCAGAAGACGCTCGTCGAGGGTGACCTCGCTGTCCTTTTTCTTGCCGTCCGGAACGATGCGGATAGCCAGCTTTTCAAGCATACCCGAGGCGGGCAGAAGGATTGCGGTGCAAGCGATATTAAATGCCGAGTGGGCTATTGCGATGCCGTACATGGTTGCGCTTTCATCGAGGAATGCCGGAGCGGCAACGGCGCGGACTATGCAGAACACCGACAGCCATACGATTGTGCCGATGACGTTAAATGAAAGATGAACAACTGCCGCGCGCTTTGCGTTGCGGCTTGTTCCGACCGAAGATATAAGCGCCGTTACGCAGGTACCGATATTCTGGCCCATGATAATCGGAATTGCCGCGCCGTAGCTTACCTGACCCGACAGTGCCAGAGCCTGAAGAATACCGACAGAGGCGGAGCTTGACTGAATTATACCTGTTAGAACAGCGCCGGCGAGAACACCCAGCAGCGGATTTTTGAACGCGAGGAACATCTGTCTGAATTCGGGAACCTCACGCAGACCGGAAACGGCGCCGGACATGGTGTCCATGCCGAACATAAGCGTTGCAAAGCCGAGCAGTATCATGCCTGTGTCGTTTTTGCGGCTGTCCTTGCTGAACATATACATTATAATGCCGATAAGAGCGAGAATCGGAGTGAAGGACGTGGGCTTGAGCATCTGCACCCACAGTGCATCGCCGCTTATTCCACCCAGGCTCAAAAGCCATGCGGTAACCGTTGTTCCGATATTTGCGCCCATGATGACGCCTATGGCCTGCTTGAGCGTCATAAGTCCGGAGTTTACAAAGCCGACAACCATAACCGTTGTTGCCGAGGAGCTCTGAATAATCGCAGTTACGATAAGACCGGTCAGAAATCCGGTCATTGTTTTGCCGGTCATCTTGCTGAGTGTTGTGCGCAGACGGCTGCCTGCGCGGCGTTCAAGAGCCTGACCCATTATATTCATACCGAACAGGAACAGGCAAAGGCCGCCTATCATCTCCAGCGCGTCGAATAAATCCATAGAGTTTCCCTCTCTTTACAATTCATTTTACAATTCCAATTTTATTAAAGCTTTATAAAATTAATAATCATGCCATTGTAAAATCTTCGTAAAATCCGGACGGTTTTGCCCTATGCATTGACGCATAAAAGAAAAAACACGGGTGAAAACCCGTGTTTTGAGAGCCTTACATAAGTTTTAATTTCAAACATTGCTTTCCGAAACATACGCTGACGGTGCTTCGGCACTGCCGTCGGAGTCAAAGCAGTCCGTGACGACAAACGCCGCTGCAGTTGCAAGGAAAAGGGCAAAGACCGCTATAAGCGCCGTGCGGAATTTCTTCGAGCGAAGAAGCTTAAACCCGTCTTTCCTGCGCTCGGGCTGAGAGGGTGAGACATCATCTGCCGTCTGCCGAGCTTCGGATTTTTCCTCTTTTTCCGATTCCGAGGGGGCTTCTTTCGATTTCGAAGGTGCTTCCACCGCAGGCGGCGCGTTTTTGACGCGCGATGTCAGATTGCCGAGCCTGTTTTCAACCGCAATCTGCCGCTCGATAAGCTTCTTGCCGGTCAGTGCATCGTGGTTAAACGGCTCCTCGGCAAGGATTTCGTCAAACATGGCATCGGCCTCGTCACGATAGCCCATTGACATAAGCTTATATGCCCTGTTCATTTTGCGCTTGTGCATTCTCTCATCGGGACCGCGCTCAATAAGCTCTTCCAAAAGCGTTTTATCCTCCAATTGCCGACACCTCCTTCGATTGGCGGGCAATTATTTTATCACTAAATTGCACAACGGTCAATCAAACGGGCAAAAAACTTGAATTTTTCGAACAGCTGTATTAAAATCGCATCGGAGGAATTGCCATGAAAAAGCTTGCAATATTTGATCTGGACGGAACACTGCTCAACACAATCGAGGATCTGCATGCCTCGACGAACTTTGCACTGAAAAGCGAGGAACTTCCCGAGCGCAGTCTCGATGAGGTCAGATGCTTTGTCGGAAATGGGATACACAAGCTCATCGAGCGCGCCGTGCCCGACGGCTGTCCTCCGGAGCTTACCGAGCGCGTTTTCGGCGTCTTCAAACGGCACTACGCCGAAAACTGCATGAATCTGACGCGTCCGTACCCGGGCATAAGCGAGCTGCTGGCACGGCTTAAATCCGACGGCTGGCTTCTCGGCGTCGTTTCCAACAAAGCCGATGCTCCGGCAAAGGCGCTGATTGCACACTATTTTCCGAACGTTTTTGACAGCGTCGTCGGTGAGCGTGAAAATGTCCGCAAAAAACCCGCGCCGGACAGCGTTTTCGAAACTGTCCGCGGCCTCGGCTGCAGTATAGACGACGCGGTGTATATAGGCGACTCTGACGTTGACGGGCGCACTGCCGCAAACGCCGGATGCAAAAGCGTCCTCGTATCGTGGGGGTTTCGTGCAAGGGAAACTCTGCTGCCGTTCGGCTGCCCGATTGCCGACAGCGCAATTGAGCTTGAAAACATACTCTCGGAGGTCGGAAAATGAAAATAAACAAAGCCTTGACCGCAGCTCTTGCGGCGGCAGGAATGGGTTACGCAATCGGAAACATAAACCCCGCGTATGTCATGGGACTGCGCAAGGGATATGATATACGCAAAAAAGGCTCCGGCAATGCGGGAGCCACGAATCTTATGATACTCGAGGGCAAAAAAGCAGGAGCGTTTGTCATGTGCTTTGATATAAGCAAGGCCGCGGTGAGCGTGGGCCTTGCGCGCAAGATATTCAAACAGAGCAAATATGCCGGCGAAGCGGCAGGAGCGGCGTGCATCCTCGGCCATATGTATCCGGCGCTTATGCACTTCCGCGGCGGCAAGGGACTTGCCTGCCTCGGCGGAGTGATTCTGGCATTCGATGTCAATGACTTTCTCGCAACGCTGTTTCTCGAATCGCTGCTGCTTATGGCAACGCGATACCTTTGCCTTGTGCCGATAACGGGCTCGATTGCCTATCCCATATACCACGGCATCGAGCGCGGCGACTGGCGCGCCGCGGCTATCCTCGGAACGGTGACCGTTCCAATGCTCTCAAAGCATGTTGAAAATCTCCGCCGCATCAGGCAGGGCAAGGAGCTCAAGCTTGATTTCCTCTGGGACAGAGACGGAGAGCTTGACAGAATCGGCTTTTCCGAGGCTCTTCTGGATTAAGAATAATATATAATTATAAAAGCACAGGCGTTTGACCTGTGCTTTGTCTTATAAATTTTCAAACGCTTAAAATGCGTCGAAGGATTTGAATATCAGCGACCATGCGAACATCGTAAAGCAGCACAGCGCACTGGTGGACACGACTATGTCTCCGGCAAGCTCGTCGTCGCCGCCCATCTGCTGAACCATCGTGAACGATGCGATTGCCGTTGCCGAGCCGAAGATGGCAATCATTCCGGCAAAGGCTATGCCGCGTATGCCAAGGAAATATGCCGCCGTGAGGAAAATGCCCGGCATGATGACAAGCCTGCCCAGGCAGACCTCGATGAGATCCTTTACGTATTTATGCATGCTTCCCCAGCGGAAGAACGCGCCGAGCATGAACAGCATCATGGGGTTGGTAGCCGAGGCAATCTGCTTTACGGTTGAAAGAAGCGCATCGGGAAGCTCAATCTTCAGAAGCAGGAAAGCAATGCCGACAACGGTTCCGAGGATAAGCGGGTTTTTGCAGACATCGCCTATTATGCGCAGCGGGCTCGGCTTTGAGCCGTTGAACATTTCGAGGATAACAACGGCAATTGCGTTATACATCGGAACAACTACCGTTATCAGCAGAACCACCGGACCGGCATCGGCGTTGGGAACCAGCGCGGTTGCAAGCGGCAGACCGATTATGACGAAATTCGAACGGTAAATGCCCTGAATTTTAACTCCGCGTTTGTCCGGATTTTTCTCCGTCAGCATGACATAGGCAAAGGTGATGAGCACCTCGATAATCACACAGACGGCGGCGAAGATAAGCAGCTTCGGCTGCACCGCGCTCGACAGATCGGAGCTGTAGATGTTGTAAAAGAGCATAATCGGCATGAAATAGCGGAACAGCATCTTGTTGAGCTTCGGCACATCTTCGCGTTTTATAGCGCCCAGATTCCTTGCCAGACATCCGAGCGCCATGATGAGAAATATAGGTACAACTGCGTTCAGGCAGACTGAAAGTGCGGTCATTTCTTATCCTTCCTCTGAAGCTTGTGCTTTTTGCCGTCCGGAGTCTGGATATAAGTGTTCTCGAGCACCTCAAGCGCACCTTTGCGCCATTCGTCAAGGTATTCCTTGCGGAGCACATCGCGCTCGGCAAGCTCTTCGGCTGTGAGCTCACGCTCTTTTTTTATGCGGGCAAGCTCGTTTATTCTCTGAAGCTTTGAGTTTTCCATTATTCTATCGTCCCCAGTTCGTCAAGAGTCTTTTCAAACGCCGGAATGAAATGCTCGATGAAATATTCGGCCTCCGGCAGATTATATGCGTGTATCGCCTCAAGAGTCTGCTTTTCGGCGTTTAGGAATTCATTGCTGCCGGCCTTGCGCTCTTCTATACACTTTATATATGCGCTCAGCTTGTCGGCGGCCTTGACTATCGGGTGCAGCTCGCGCTGAGTTTCGCCGACAAGGACGGGCTCGAAGGCAGGCTGAAGCTCCTCGGGGAGCATGCTCAGGAGCTTTTCCGAGGCTATTGTTTCAACGCGGCGGTACGCGCTCATGATCTCGTCATCGTGGTATTTTATCGGCGTCGGCAAATCGCCTGTGAGTATCTCGCTTGCGTCATGATAAAGCGCAACCGTTGCGCAGGCATCGGGATTGCACGGCATGCCGAAAACATCACGGCGGATAACGCCCAGCGCGTGGGCAATAACCGCGACCATGTGACTGTGCTCCTGAATATTTTCATTTATCGAGTTGCGCATAAGGCTCCAGCGCTCAATATAGCGCATTCGGGAGATAAGCGCGAAAAAATTGCTGTCCATTATATTTCTCCTGTGTTAAAATCGTAGGTAATCTTATCACAACGCGCCGACAATATCAATTTTTTGCGGAACTTTTTTCCGCCTATATCGTCATAGAAGTGTTGATCGATCAGCATATCATTGAAACCATCATTGAAAGGAACAGATTATACAATGAAAAAGTTTATGAAGATTATATGTGCGGTTCTCTGCCTTGCAATGGCGCTGGCACTGTGCGCCTGCTCGACGAATAACAGCGCGCAGGACAAAAAGGCCGATGATGATAATACGCAGATTGCAAATCCGGTTCGCGACTCTGACGCGGAAGAGTTCAAGGCAGCCGGGATAACCATGCCCGACATTGACGGAAAAACTCCCGTCTACACGATTATCGACGGTGACGAGCTGCTCTATCAGGCAGACTACGGCGATTTTACAATCCGTGCGCAGAAAACCGATGAGCAGGAGGACATCTCCGGCATGAACTATGACTGGAAGGATGACGGCATTTCAACGCTTGAGCTCCTGCAGGGCAACCCGATTATAAAGACCGACGGCAGCGGAGCGGGCATGGTCTACTGGTATCTCAACGGCTATAGCTGGTCTGTCGGCATGAGCACCGGCGCCGATGTCGATACCCTCAAGAGCCTGTATATCAAAACCGCTGATGTTAACTGAAAAAATGCTTTACAAAAAAGCTCCGAAGTGGTAATATTACAAGGGTAAGCCCGTGACCTCAGTATTCGGGAGACCTTTCATCCCTATACTTAGACATTGGGTATAAGAAAATTCAGAAAGGGGTATCATTATGATTACCAAAGAAACCAAGACAGCCGTTATAGAGGCAAACAAGACCCACGAGAACGACACAGGCTCACCTGAGGTTCAGATCGCTATCCTCACTCAGCGCATCCGTGAGCTGACAGCTCACCTTAAGGTTCATCCCAATGACGACCACAGCCGTCTGGGCATGTACAAGATGGTTGGTAAGCGCC
>CAVAPG010000030.1:0-18536 GCA_963590435.1 bacterium | reverse complement strand
GCTTGAAGCACATCGTTTCAATTCCTTTTGCAAGAATTCCGTATTTCAGCATGATATTTGCCTCTTTTCTCTTATTTTCTGCCGACACCGGGCAGAAAGCCGCTCTTTGAGTTTTGCTCGGTATCATCCGATTCATCGTACGCGTCATACGGCACATCCGGGTCGTGAGCCTTTTTCTTATAAACCGAGCAGAGCTTGTCTCTATGGGCAAAGGCAAACTCCAAATTATCGGTCCAGCCAGTGTGTCCCGTGAGAATTACGGGCTTGAGCGAGCGTGAGCGCAGCTTTTCCTCCAGCCCGGCAAGTGACTTTACGGCAGTCTCATTATCCTCTGCAAGCGATGAGATAAAGCTGTATCCGCCGTCGGCACCGAGCCAGATCGTATCGCCGGTGAATAGGTATTTATCGTCTATAAGATAGATCATATGTCCCCATGTGTGTCCGGGAACTAAAAGACATTCGATGCGGATACCGTCAATGTCCAAAACATCGCCGTCTTTGAGCAGAACCTTTTCGTTTGGAATCGTCACCTTCGGGAGTTTATATATCCCGTGCAGTACCTTGCGCGAAGCCTCGCCCGTCAGATAACGGTTTTCTACCTCGCCGATATACAGCTTTGCGTTTCTGAAAAGCCCCGGGCTGTCATCTTCCACGGCGCCGACATGGTCGGTGTCCTGATGGGTAATGAGAATGTGCTGAATGCTTTTCGGGTCAATTCCGAGCCAGCCCATCTTTTCCTCAAGGCGGTCATAGTTATAGCCCGCGTCAATCATCACAGTCGCATCGCCCTTGCGGTAAAAGAAAACATTCGCGACCCATTCCCTGACACAGGCGACATTGTCATCAATCCGGCCCGTATTCAGCGGCTTGAAAATTCCCTTGCCGCGATAGAACGCGCTCATTGCCCTTCTTTGAAATTCCGTCGCTTTCTTCGACATATATCTTCGCTCCCTTTCCGATAGTCCGACAGTTTCCCCGAAGCCGAGTAATCTCAAGCGCAGTTAGCTTCTGCTAACCGCTCTGCTTTAGGAAAGCCGCTTTATGCGGCTTTCCTGCAGTCGGCACTTATATGTGCCGCTACGCCTATTTTATGATTGTATCGTGAACAAGTCAAGACATTATATGCCCAATATCAAAATTTATTTGTCATTGACCTTCAGTTCAAGCACATCCGGACGGGCATAATGTCCGATTGCATCGTGCTCCATTTTGCAGGCAATCGGCAGATTCATATCAAGCTCCGCATAGATGACGGTTTCCTCATCCCAGACCGGCTCTGTCAGATAATGCCCATACGGGTCGATGATGCAGCTTCCCCCTCTGCACACAAATTCGGGAAGCTTCGAAACTGTATTATACTCGCACAGGTCCGTGGGATACGAGCTGCGCCTGATAAGCATATCGGCGTTGACGAAGAAACATTTTCCCTCGATTGCAATGTGCTGAATGGTCGCCTGCCACTCCGGATTGTCATTGGTGTTGGGTGAAAGGTAAATTGTAATTCCCTTCTGATACAGCGCAACGCGGGCAAGCGGCATATAGCTTTCCCAGCAGATCATGCTGCCGATCGGTCCCCATGGCGTTTCGGTCACGGGGAAGTAATCCTTGTTTGCGTCTCCCCATACAACGCGCTCAGAGCCTGTCGGCTTTAATTTTCTGTGTATCTTATATGACCCGTCCGGCTCAAAAATGACATTGCTGTTGTAAAGCGTTCCGCTGACGGCGTCTTTCTCGGAAAAGCCGAGGCTGATATATGCCCCTGCTTCGACCGCCGCATCGGCAAGCTTCCGGAACTCCTCCCCTCCTGCAATGACGGATGCATCGTAATATCTCTTCCAGTCCTTTCGCCCGTCCTCGCTTCGTTTGCCTACGCTGAAGCCGAAATTCATCCCGACAGGGTATCCCGGAATAAACAGCTCCGGAAACACAATCAGTTCCGCCTTCTGACCTGCCGCCTCTTTGATATATCCAAGCGCCTTTTCAAGCGACGCGGCCTTGTCAAACATCACAGGCTCTGCCTGCACCAGCGCGATTTTACACGTATTTTTTAAGTCTTTCATAAATTCGCTCCCTCTGTGATTTCCATTTTCGCTTTATTTGTTCAAATGATACCACCTGATAATCAATTTGTCGAGGGACATTATTTCGCGTGCTCAGATGAAAATGACCCGGTGCCGAACAGGCTGAAAATGAAGTATATGATGCTCACCGCAACGGCGAGGTAATACGGAAGCTTTACCGGCGCAGAGCCGATGCCGGACACCAGTGACAGCAGAAACGGGCTTAAAAACTGTGCAAGGTACATCGCCGCCGATATCATCGGCATCACGGTCGTCGCGGCCGCCTTACCCTCGTTGGCCGAAGCTGTCGAGATGATGTACGGAATTCCCACGCCGTTTGAAAAGCCTATGAGCGCAGAACCCGCAAGCGCCCCGACCCAGCCGCCGACAAAGGCCAGCAGGCAATAGCCGAGCAGAAACAGCGTCGGCGCAACGAGCTTTGCAAATCTCCCGCTGATGCGCTTGACCCATACAAAGGCCAGCCCGCCGCCGAATGCGATGAGGTCGCAGCCTGCCATGATAACGGCGCACAGGCTTATGGGCACGGTGCCCTCGGCCGCGGTCACTATCGCAAAATTTGCGGGGTAGATGAAGAATATCGTCATGAGCAGGAATATGCACACAACATGCATCCAATTCCTGCGCCAAATATCGCCGAGGCAGACTGCTTCTTTATTCTGAGCACTGTTCCGGATGCGGTCGTTGGGCATGAAAACGAAGCATAGAACTATGCTTATCAGTCCCATGAGATAAACCGCAAAGCTCAGCCGCCAGCTAATGTTCGCCAGCACACCTGCAAGCAGAGTTGCGACTACGCCGCCAAGCTGGTTTGCCGCCGATGACAGCCCCATGAGTCCCTCGCGGCTCTCCGGCGGAAAGTAATAGGTCAGAAGGCCCGTGGACAGCGGCATGATGATGCCGACACCTACACCGACAAGCGCACGCATGATAAGCACCGCCCGTATTGAATCAAACAGTCCGGCCGCCGCACCGCCGACGGTGTACAGCACAAGACCGAGCATCGTAAGCGACCGTGCGCCGAAACGCTCGGTAAGTTTGCCGAAAAACATATTCGTTATAACTATAAACAGCGCCGGCATGGAGACGATAAGCTGAATTTCAAGCTTGCTCGCCTCTGAAAAATGCTCCCGTATGACCTCCAATGCGGGTGCGACCGCCGCTCCTGCCATGACCGTCAGCAGCGACAGTGAAAGTATGCTCGCCGCCAGCGGCTTGAGCCTGATTTTTCCGTTCATTGACTGAAACCTCTCTTCTTTATTTGTCCTTTTCTATAAAAAGTTATAAAAAAAATAAGCGTGCGGCCTTCTGCAACCGGATTTACGCAGAATTGCCACACGCTGTAGTTAAATTATATCAGATTTTTCGCCGATTTTCAATGTCAGAATTCATACGGCGGATTGCCGGAAAAATCGGCAATGACACCATGCGCGTTTTCAAGACAGAACACCTCGAAGATGGGGTTTGTCGCCTCGCCGTACCGGCTCTTGACGATGGGGTTTTGAATTCTCTTACAGAGCTCGGCAGAAGTCTCAAGCCGATTCTCGACTCCATGTGGACCCGGGGTGAGGGATATAAAGCCGGAATGCAATAACCGGCACTTATGCAGCAAAGCCGCCCCGTTATAAATCGTGTCGTGTAGAGAATATACATTGCTCCGCCTCGTTTAGGCTAAAATACGATGGACCTGCATTTTGGCCTTTGCAAAGTGCAGTTAATCAATCTTTCCCTTAAATAATAGCAAAAAATAAGGGAATCGTCAATGCATTAAGGGAATCGGACTCAAAGAACGCCACATCGACGGCAATTATCTCATCCGGTGCGCTCCTTGGCTCGGAATGCTTTTCAATTCAAAATAATCAATGCCTTTTGCAGAACATATTTAGCCAGCGCCACTATTTTGCAGCTGAGCTCTGGAATACGCATAAGCTTTGCAAGTCTGACCCGTAAAGACTCGACAATCAGACCGGATAAGAAAATAATGCCCGCAATTGCAAGCGCGCACATTACGCCCACGGCAATATTCGTCTTTGCCGCGAGAACTGCCCCCCCCTGCAGATTTTTCCATATAACAGGGTTCAGATGGAATAAGTATATTCCGAACGCCAGCGGCGACAGTTTTGAAATGACCGTTCCCTTCAATCGGAGCCGTGAAAAGAGCACGACCATAATAAGGCCGCTTGCCAATATTGTCGGCGACACATAATTCATCAGCCGCCCGATGCCCGAAACGGCCCGGTCGTACCATGTTGCAAGGATGCAGACCGCCCATACGGCGATGAGCGTTGTTGACTTCTTCTGCTCAAAGATCCTTCCCCGTTTCGCCAAAGCGCCGATGCAGTACAGCACCATTAACCACAAGGCACAGTAGCCGCCCTGCAATTTAAACGAGCCTTCCAGAAACTCAATGCAGGAGAACAGTGCAACCAGCAGCAGGAATGCCGTCCTCGCGGTTTTCTCGTCTGCGGCAAATATAAATTTATTCAGAACCGGAATCGCGAAAAACAAGGCAAAATAGGCGGTGAAATACCAGAACCTATCGAACGTGACCGGCATCGCGCATTTAATAAGCTCCTTCACATTCCAGTCCGGATTGAGGCCGACTGCGGTCAATATGGCGGTTACTATAAAGGAATAGAAAAACACCTGAAACCACATATCTGCCAGCTTTTCGAATTTGCGTGGCTTATCCGCGGCGGTATAACCGCTGATTATCGCGAAACCGTCCACCGCGCAATACGCCAAAATCTCCACAAACCAGAAGACATTGTATTCCGCCGAGCCCGCTTCGCAGGCATTCAGAATACCGCCCTGTCCCAAAGTGTGCAGCATGCAGACCATGTACATCAGCACCAGCCGCAGCAGATCTATGCCGTAATTCCGTTCGCTCTTCATATGCTCTCTTTCTCCTATCTGCGGCCTTATCCGCAGGATGTGGTCATATTCCGAGCTATTGTATCATTTTTCCTTTATAACGGCAAGCTATCGGGATGATAGTTAAAAAACCTGACTGTGTCATTGCAATATATGTGAGGCAAAAAGGGGGTGAAAAAGCGGATTATTCCTACCGTCAGCCATTAAAATCGGGATAAAAAATATCCACCTGCACAGCAGGTGGATGCTTTTTTTGGAATCAGAATCTTACGATATCGTCGATCTTTGCCATGTGGCAGTCGGGGTAGGAATCCTTGACGCGCATGAGGAAGTTGAGCTTGTCGATTCTCTCTCCGGAGCGGGGGCAGCCGTTTTTGATAAACGGAATCTGGAGCCCGACGGCCAGGTCCATTACGACATCGCCGACAACTCCGCCGCTGCGGCCGGAGGTTATGGAGAACAGGCCGTGCTCGCTTGCAAAGCGGTGGGACTCAAGCGCCTCGGATATCGTGCCGACCTGATTGGGCTTGAGAATGAAGCCGTCGATGCTGTTGAGCTCGTACGCCTTGCGGATGCGCTCGGGATTTGAAACGGTGAAGTCATCCGCGATAATAAACGTGCGCGTAATTTCCTTATGTGCCTTCTCGAAGCCGTCCCAGTCATCCTCATCGAGCATATCCTCGATGAACACAAAATTGTGCTTTTCGGTCAGAGCCTTGACATAGGCGATGACCTCATCCGTGGTTACCTGCTTGCCGTTGAGATAATAGGTCTTGCTCTCGCGGTCGTACATCTCGCTCATCGCGCAGTCGAGCGCAAAGGCGCACTGCTCGGTATAGCCGCAGTCGTCAATGGCCTTCTGTATGAGATTCAGGCAGACCTCGGGATCCTCCGAGGGTGCGCACCAGCCGAACGAACCGCCGACACGCGGCTCTGCCCCCGTGTACTCGCGGATAACCTTGCCGAGGCGGTTGAAGACCTTGACTGCGATCTCGACTGCCTGCTCGATATCGCTTGCACGGTACGGCATGACGATGAACTCGTTGAACGCCTGCTTTACGCCGGCGTTGTTGCCGCCGTTGAGGACATTGAACGAAGGAATGGGAACGGTTTTTATATTGCCGTCGGCTATATAGTCATAAAGCGGACGCTTCAGGCTCGCTGCCGCCGCGCGGTATGCCGCGACGGAGACGGAATAAACAGCGTTGCCGCCGAGTCTGGATTTGTTTTCGGTGCCGTCAAGCTCAATCATCTTTCTGTCGATAGCATCGAGATCCAGCGTATCCATTCCGATAAGAGCCGGTCCGATTATGTCATTGACATTCGCAACCGCCTTGTGAACCGACAGGCCGTCATATTCATTGGGGTCGTTATCGCGCAGGACAAATGACTCGTGCATGCCGACAGATGAACCCGTGGGTGCCGCCGCCGTGCCGACAGAGCCGTCTTCGGTGATGACATCGACCTCGACCATGGGACGGCATTTGCAGTCGATAATCTGACGGGCATGAACGGACTTTATGCGGCTGCCCTTGTTCTTCTTTGCAGGCAGCTCGGGAACATACATTATATTAAAATCGCACAGATTTGTGCCGGTGTTGCCGGTGAATACGGCATCGCCCATCGCGTCGAGTGCCTCAAAGCAGGCGTGACCGCGCAGGTTTTCGAAGACGTCAATGCCCTTTTCGCAGGCGGCGTCATAGCTGGTGGAGTCAGTCATGCCGCCGGCAACGACTGTCGTGCCGTCGGTGCCTTCGGAGTCTATTGACAGGCAGACGCATCCGGGAGCCTTCTTGCCGGAGATGGAGTAGGAAAGCGTCAGCTCCTGCCCCGGTCCGCCGTGGCCTGTGATGGTGGAGTTATCGAGAATTTTTGTTGTAGCCTCGCCGGAGCACAGCAGCACGCAGGGCGGCTTGATCGGATTTCCGTAGTTCTGAATTTCGCGTGCAAGGGAGGCGAACACCGTACCGACATCCTTTGCCTCGCCCTCGAGGTAAGACGTGAGGATGATTGCGGGGATGCCCATTTCCTCGGAAATGCGCTTTGCCGTGAGGCAGGAGTCGGGCAGGCTGTTTATCAGGAAGTATGTGTTCTCCGGGAATGCCTTCGGCGTCTCGCCCTCGGGGCCTACATTCATCAGATAGTCAACAACGCTCTTGGGCAGACGGTCGGCGACGTCGTAATCGCGGATAACCCGGCGCGCCTCCTCGAGTGTGGTCTGATCCGGTCCCATGGGAGTTCCCTTGTAGTTCTTGTACGGCTCGCCGATATCGCCTGTGGCAGGCGTGCCGACTGCATCGGAAATGCCGAAGCCTATAAGCTCGGCGCCGCGGGAGCGGATGCGCTTTGCGAGCATGCCGCCGTTCATGGCGGAGATATGGCGGCGGATTGCGTTTATTTCATATATTCCGGCACCGGACTTGAGCATAACATCGGTCGTGTCGATCTCGTCCTGAAGCGTAATGCCGTCTATGGGGCAGCTCATAAGTGCCGAGGAGCCTCCGCTTATGACAACGATGAAAAGATCATCCTCGTTTGCGCTGTCAACAAGCTTTATAATTTCCTTGCACGCGCGCAGGCCCTCTTCGTTGGGCAGAGGGTGGCCGCCGACATATACGTCGGTGCGGCGGAACACATCCGTGTCTTCTTTTATCTTAACTATCGCAATGCCGCGGGTCAGATACTCTCCGAGTATCTCGTCTATCGCCATCGCCATATGGTTGCACGCCTTGCCGGCGCCGAGCAGATAGACATTGCGCTTCTTGCTCAGATCCCAGCGGCGTGAGCCGATGCACAGAACGCTGCCCTCCATGTGGGCGATGCTTTTGATGCGCTCATACGCATCGAGATGCTGAAGAGTCTTTTCAGTGATGTCCAGAACGATCTTTCTTCCGTCGGTGTCGCCGTGGGACAGCAGCGCTTCACGATTTTTGATCTTTTTCTGCATATGTCATTCCTCCAACAGGTATTATGAACCGTATAATGCCTCTGCGATATATCGCAATGATATTTTTACTATAATGAGAAATGAATATAAAGTCAAACAAAGTGTCTGATAATTTCCTTTTTTGTTAATGTAGTTATATTTTTTAATTAAACTTAACAGACGATTAAAAAAGAATAGTTAATTTGCTGTAAAAGCCCTTGTTTACATAGGATATTTTGCACAAAAACTTTGGTGCTATTTTGTACAGAAAATACTAAATTTATTATTTTGACAATTCAAGTTAATATAGTTATATATTTTTTTGAGGAGGCAGTTATAATGATATCATAATGCGATATATCTATAAGGTATGTCGCACCCACAAAACACACCGTAACACACAAATCTCGGAGAGCCCATAAGGAGAGAAGCTATGTCGACATCTTTGATACTGATGATAGTATGCTTCCTGGTGCTGATGATAATCGGCCTGCCCATAGCATACAACCTGCTTATCACCACCGTGGTCTACCTGCTTTCGGCAGACCTGAACATTGTCCAGCTCGCGATAAAAATGTACGGAGGCATGAACAGCTTCTCGTTCCTTGCAGTACCGTTTTTCGTACTGACCGGTCAGCTGATGCTGCGCGGCGGTCTGCTTGAATCGCTCGTAAAGTTTGTCAACGTATGGTTCGGCAACTTCAAGGGTGCTATCGCAATCGTCACCATCGGCGCATCCCTGCTGATGGGCTCAATCGTCGGTCTGGCCGTTGCATCTGCCGCCTCCCTCGGCGTTTTCCTCATCCCCATGATGAAGAAGGAGGGCTACTCGGCCCCATACTCGGCGGCGGTTATGTCATCTGCCTCACTGCTCGGACCTATCATGCCGCCCAGCGTGCTGATGATCCTGTACTGCACGGCGGTCGGCAACACATCCATAGCCGGTCTGTTTATGGCAGCTGTCACCCCGGCTATACTTATAGCTCTCATGCAGTGCGTTATCGCACACCGCACCGCTGTCAAGCGCGGCTACCCGTCCTACGGCAAATCCACCTGGAAAGAAAAAGGACAGGCAACGCTTAAGGCTCTGCCGGCTCTGTTCCTGCCGGTCATCATCCTCGGCGGTATATTCAGCGGCATCTTCTCCATCACGGAGGCTTCCGGTGTTGCCGTTGTTTACAGCGCAATTATCGCATTCTTTGTAAACCGCTCCGTCAAGCTCAAGGATGTCCCCGACATGATCATCGAGGCAGCATCCACCTCCGGCCTCGTCCTTATCCTCGCCGGTGCCGGCACCGCAATGGCATGGGGCATTGCAAACGAACGTGTCATGAACCTGCTTATCGAGCCTCTGAGCCAGATGCCGCAGTGGGCATTCCTGCTGCTGGTCAACTGCCTGCTGCTTATATGCGGCATGTTCATGGATGACTACGCATCCACGGTTATCCTCGCCCCGATTATCGCCCCCATCGCATGGGCAATCGGCATCAACCCCCTGCACATCGGGCTGGTGTTCTGCATCAACCTCGTTGTCGGACTTGCAACCCCGCCTTTCGGCGTCACCCTGTTCGTAACAAGCCCAATCGCAGGCGTCCGCGTAGAGGAGACGGCAAAAGAAGCTTTGCCCTTCCTGCTGATGACTATTGCCATACTGCTGCTCGTAACATTTATTCCCGACATCGCGCTGTGGCTGCCGGAATCGATGGGCTACCTCTCATAGTCATTATTTAAGCGAAAATATAATGAAAACAAAAAAGGAGAAGTAAAATGAAAAAAAGAATCATTGCTCTGCTGCTTGCAATGGTCATGGTGTTCACACTGTGTGCCTGCGGCGGAGGCAGCAACGGCAGCTCTGCCGGCGACGAAGATGTAGGCGATGAGACCTATACTATCCGCATCGCCTGCGAAAACTCCGACTCTTACCCCTCAACTCTGGGCCTGTATCAGATGGAGAAGTACATTGAGTCCCACACCGACGGCAAGGTTCAGGTAGAAGTCTGTGCCTCCGGTCAGCTCGGCGGCGAGGAGGAAACTCTTGAGCAGGTCGCTCAGGGCAACCTCGAAATGGCAGTAGCGTCCTTTGCTCCGATCGTATCCTATGTTCCCGAGTTCGAAGTAATGGACATCCCCTTCGTTTACAATTCCTATGCCGAAGCATGGATGGTCCTCGACAGCTATGTCGGCACCGACCTCCTCGACAAGATGGAATCTCAGGGTCTTAAGGGACTTGCATATATGGAAAACGGCATGCGCCAGGTTACCAGCAATGTTTCCGCGATCAACAGCATTGACGATTTCAAGGGTGTAAAGCTGCGCACCATGCAGAACAACAACCACATGGCTTCGTTCTCCGCTCTCGGCGCTAACCCGACCCCGGTAGCATTCTCAGAGCTCTACATTTCCCTGTCCCAGAAGGTAGTTGACGCACAGGAGAACCCGATTGCAAACGTCACCGACAAGAAGCTCTATGAGGTTCAGGATTACCTGTCCATCACCAACCACATCTATGACGCAATGCCTCTGGTCTGCAATCTCGACTTCTTCAACAGCCTGCCTCAGAGCTATCAGAAGATTGTCCAGGCCGGCGCTATCTATGCACAGGAGTTCAGCCGCTTCTGCAATATGGAGCGTGAGGAGCTTATCCTTGCCGATCTTGCCGACAAGTACGGCATGCAGGTAAACACTGTTTCCGATGAAGCAAGAGCGGAAATGGCAGAGGTTGCACAGCCTGCAGTTATGGAACTGGTTGCAAAAGACATCGGTCAGGATGCTGTTGACCAGTACATGCAGGACGTTCAGGACGTTCTCGCACAGATCTCGAAATACTGATTTCTCTAACGTCTAACCGCCGCAGCGGTCGAAGACACGTCCGGAAGGAGAAGACAAATGGTTGAAAAAATAGACAAAGCCCTCGAAGTAGTTTTTAAGATAATGAAGGTGCTGCTCGTAATTGTTCTCGTGTCCATGGTAGGCATTCTCATGGCTCACATCATATTCCGCTATGTGCTGAACAATTCACTGACATGGTCGGAAGAGCTGCTGAAGATAATGCTTGTGTGGTTCGGAATGCTGAGCGTGGCAGTGCTTGCGGCACGCCGTGAGCATGTTGCAATCGTTGTCTTCAAAGAACATATGCCGAAAAAGGTTCAGGATTTCCTGTCCAAGCTCACACAGCTTATCATTGTCGGCATCTGCGTTCTCATGATTGTCATCGGCGTGCAGTACTGCGTAAAGGCAGGCTTCCGCCTGACTCCCGCACTCAGGATTGCGTATGTCTGGGCCTATGCGGCAATACCCGTTGCATTCGTGCCGATCACGCTCTTTGAGCTTCGCAACTTCATTTGCGATTTCACCGGCAAGGGCAATTATGCATGCATAGAAAAGCCTGAAGAGGATCTTACCGGCGGCAAAGACGTCGAGCTTTAACGGCAAAATAATCTGTAATCGGAGGGGGCTGCTGTCTCCTCCGATTTTTGCATCAGGAGGCAAATCATGTATTCACTGGAAAAGAAGAACGGGATATGCGTATACAAAGACAGCATGCTCGGCATTGAGCTTCGATTGCCCGAGGAAAACTGCGCCGGCATGGTTCAGACGCGCCAGCTTCCGGCAATAGACGGGGTTGACGCAATCGAAAAGGCGTTTGCCCATCCCGTATCCGGCAAAGCGCTGTACGAGATCGTTCGAGAAAAAGGCGCAAAGACAGCCTGCGTATTAATATCCGACGCCACGCGCGGCATACCTACGGCGCCAATGGCCAATGTCACTGTCGATGAGCTTGTCAAGGGCGGCATACAGCTGCAGGACATAACATTTTTCGTTGCCATCGGAGTTCACCGTCCCGCTACGGAGGAGGAGATGAAGTGCGCCCTCGGTGATCTGTACGGCGCGGTCAAGTGCGTAAATCATACGCCGTTTGACAAAAGCAATCTCATCTACCTCGGCGAAAGCTCAAACGGAACTCCCGTAACGGTCAACCGCCGCGCATATGAGTGCGATATCCATGTTCAGATCGGAAAGGTCGAGCCGCACGAGTTTGCCGGGTTCTCCGGCGGACGCAAGTCTGTCCTGCCCGGTATATCTTCCGAGGAAACTATTCGCATAAATCATCGCCCCGAGCGCATTCTCGATGAAAGATCCGCCATCGGTAAAGTTGACGGCAACCCCGTCAGCGATGACATGGTCGAAGCCGCTGAGCTCTTCGGCATAGACTTCGGCGTAAACTGCATTCTCAATAACGAGATGAAAATCGCCGCGGTATTCACCGGCGGTCTTGTCGAGTGCCACAGCGCGGCGGTCAAATATGTCCGCGATTATCTCGGCGTGGAAATTGAAAAGCCCGACGTAATCGTGACCTGTCCGGGACAGCCTCTGGACATTGATTTTTATCAGTCGGCAAAGGCGCTCATCGGTCTGACCGAAATCCTTGACCGCGACATCGTGACGCTGCTTACTTGCGGCTGCGCCGAGGGTGTTAACTCCCCCGACATGCTTCGCGCCTTCGGCTCCGGCAGGACTCTCGCGGAGATTGAGCGCTGGACGACAGAAAATTACGAAATTCAGATGGACCACGTTCTGCTGCTTGAAAAAATATACCGCAAGGGCGCAAAGGTTATACTCAGCTGTCCGAATGTCTCGGATGATGAAGCGCGAACAATGCTCATGGAACCCGTCAAGGATCCTCAGGAGGCGCTTGAATACGCACTCAGGCTCACGGGAAAGGCCTGCCCGAAGGTTTTGTTCTACCCTCGCCCACAGACAGGTCTGCCGTATCTCAAGCAGGAATAACCGGCAGCATAATACGGCCGAGCACCCCCGACCGCATTTCACGCAGTCGGGGGTGTCCTTAGCTTCTGCCTGCCGCCCAATTGTCAACAGCTGCCCAGCCGTGGATATGGAAAGGCAGGGTATGCGGAGCTCTTCCGCATACCCTGCCTGAAGTTTTTTGCTCAGATTAGTTTGCCTGTTCGTTCTGAGTGAAAAGGACTTTAATATTCTTTAGTACGTGGGTATTGATATTGTTTTACTCCACGAACCTTTATCCGATGTACCATAGGTCAACCAATCGCAGGCTATCGTTACGCTCGTTTGTGTCGCGGAAACCGGAACCGTCATCCATCCCGAATATGCGGTTACTGTTCTTGCCGAGCTTGAACTGCTCGCCCATGTTGTATTCTCACAAATTGTTACATTGCCTGTGTTTTGTCCACCGCATGATGCATAAAATAGCTGCTTATAACCATAATACGAATTCTTCGTTATCGTCTGATTCCAAACCAGGCGAACCTGCACTGAACTTGCTGTCCTGTTCTGATATTGTGCCTGTACACTGAACGTGATGCCAGTTGAATTATTGTACCACCACCATTGTCCGCTTGCGGCCTGCTGGGATGTTGAAACAGATTTCGGCGTATAGGTAAAGGTTATTGTCTTAGCCGTAACCGAATCCCATTTCACGGTCTGAGCTGACGGAGAGTTATATCCCGTCTTTGCAGGAGGCGAGATGGTGTTTGTGGTACCGTATTTGTAGGTTGCTGTCGCAGTTCCGAGATTGGTTCCGTTGCTGGATTTGTATACAATATTGTAAGTGTAGCTGTTCGGAGTTGCGGATGCATAAATGTCGCTTGATGTCACATTGCCGACAACCGTAATACTTTCAACACCGGTTTTGCCGATAGTATAACCCGTCGAAGCAGTGTACTTCACAGAGAGTACATCGCCATAGTATACCGCGGCACCACTAGTGAGCGCACCCGTCAGCTGATTAGCATACGGAGAGCTTGTTCTTTCAACGGCTATTACGACGCCAGTTGCATTATTCCACTTTACGGTATATCCATTCGCAGTCCAATGTGCATAGATCTTCACATCACCGACAGTGCTGAATATATAATCTTCAGTTACTTTATCTCCGCTTTCTGCTTCTGTATACCATCCATCAAATGTGAATCCATCTCTTGTCGGCGTTGGCAGTTCGCCGATGGCAGTTCCGAAGAATGCGGTCATTGCAGAAGAATCACCGTCGGCAAGCGCTCCGCCGTTGGGGTCAAGTGTTATATTGATGATGCCTTTTTCGTACTTGTCAAAAAGCTCCGTGCTTATGGTTTTTATTTCACCCGGGTTTACGACAAGTCTGGTTGTTTCTCCGCTTATGCTGCCGCATGTCAATACATTTCCGCTTACATTGAGTTTGCCGCTGTTGGTATAAGAGATAACTACATCCTTGCAAATTATCGCATTCTCTCCGGCGGTTGTTATGTTATTTGTTCCGGAGAGGAGGAGATTTGTCTTCGAATTGCCAAGCAGAAGTGCAAATGATTTGCAGTTTTCAATGTCAATGCTATACAACGTTACATTGTCGGAATAGAGCTTAAGTGGGTACTTTGCCGTATCGGCAAATGTTATTTTCTCAATGCGTGTATTCGTTGCTCTCGACTCCAATGTGAGGGCTGTGAATGTTTTTCCGCCGCCGCTCAGTGTGAAGCTGTCACCGCTGTTTACGACGAGGTCAACTTTTGCATCGCTCGGAAGCGCGGATACATCAAGCGATACCGATTTTGCGCCGCAAGATGCTGCATTTTCTGCCAGCTCTATCGAATTTGCCAATTCTGCTGTCAGGTCTTCAGCTTCTTCCGAATATCCGATTTCCGCAATTACCGATTTAACTCCGGCGAAAGCATTTTCACCAAGCGAGGTTATCTGCTTGGAAAGCTTAAACTCTTCCATAGCAGTGCAGCCGTTGAATGCATTATTGCCTATCTTGGTTACTGCCGGACATATCACATATTTCAGGGATGTGCAGCCGCTAAATGCACTGTCAGGAATTTCGGAAACATATCTGCCGAGGCTTACAGCCTGGATCGATGTATTTCCTTTGAACACATCGGATGTGATGCCGGTAACCGTGTAAGCTGTTCCTTCTGCGTCAACACAGAAGGACGGTACATAAACAACGCTGTCTGTGCCGGTGTAAGCTTCAACTGTTGCAGTATGGTTCTTGTTATCGTAGGAATATTCAAGACCGTCTGTCTTTGCAATGCGCGAATCCACATACTCATTTACATATGCCGGTACTTCAAAAGGAATAACACTGTTCTCGCGGTCGCTGAATGTTCCGTCAAATGAATAGTCAATGATATCAGTCGGGCCATCATTGCAGGAGCCGTCTCCGAGAACGCTGAATGTATAGTTGAAATATTCGTTGTTGGCTATATCATAGCCGACGACAGCGAAAACATGAAGTGTTCCTGCGACAATGAGACGGTAACTGCCGGTTGTGTATCCGGTTGTTGAATAGCTTGTTTTTTCGGTTGTAATCGTTTCCGTTGAGAAGGTGATTGCATAATCCTTGCTTGTGGTCTCACCTGCTGAGGATGTTGTTCCACGCATCTCACTGTTGCCGTTTTTCTCGGAATAAGTCTTGCCGTATCCATATTCGCTGGATATAAGTTCATGTATCGCTTCTGAAATACTGCTGGTGTTGCTCACTGTAGATGCAGTTGATGCCGCGGATGTGGTGTTCCAGTTTTTGGTGCTTGTGGAGCTGTTTGTCTGCTGCGTTTCAAGGGAAGAGTCTCTGTTCCATGTCGATGTTGTTCCGACAGAGAAGTCCATGTAGGCCTTGGTCGTATTTGTGGCGGAAAGCTCCGTAGTATTTTTGACACCCGCATTAACACTAAGGATATCGATCGGGAATTCAACTCCGGCCGACGCTTCTGTTGTGTTCTTCGCACCCAAGGTCAATTCATTGCTGGCACCCGTATCGAAGTTGGTGTTAAGGACATAGTTCTCGTTTTTTGAATCCTTTGTCTTAACATCATTGTACACATAATTTTCACTTGATCCGCCCTGGCTTGTGCTGATGCTCTGTGTATTGGTCTTACTGCGGGACTGAGTATCAATCGTTTGACGGTCAAAACCGTTCTGCTCACTGTATTTCTCACTCAGCTCCGTCATATCAGTCAGCTCTTTACTCAAGGTAAATTGCGTTGAATCAGTCGTTTCCTTACTTAAGGTCGAGCCGATTTTTTCCATGGTCTCCGATGTAAGGCTCGTTTCCTTTGTGAATTCCTTGTAGCTAATCAAGCCGTTGGCTGATTCAAGTGTCACTAATGTTTCCAGAGGAACATTGGAAATTGTGCCTATCTCGTAGGTGAAATAAATTCTCTTGTTGTCAGTATCTTCAACAACCAGAGGATCATCCAATTTTGTTTTTGCCGAGGCAAGATTCCTGACGCTGACCCAGTTATCCTTAAGGATCAAATCACCTGTTGTACCCTGGGGAATGACATTTATGTCGTTTGTTTTATACAGGTTGCCGTCTTCATCAGTCCAACCGACAAAAATGTACTTATCCATCGTAAGATTGGGAAGTGCGGTTTTTGCATTGACATAATAAGTTGTATCCTTGACCTTATCTTTCTCAAGCGTATCAAGGCCTTCTATTGAAACGGTAAACTGAAGGGTGTATGCATGCGGTGTCAGCTTTGCTTTCAAGGAAACAGCACCGGTCGAATCAGCCGAAATTCGTTCAACCTTGTTGCCGTCTTCGTCATACCAGCCGACCCAATCATAGCCCGGAACAACAAGCTTTTGAAGCGTTACAGCACTTCCGGTCTTATATGTGTTCGGATTCGGGTTCTCAATCGTCTGCTGAGCAAGGTAGGTGTCCGTATCGTCGGCTATTTCATATGTTATAGCATACTCTTCCGGTTCAGGTATCGGAATTACTATCTGTTCCACAAGGACCTTATTGCATCTTGCGCAGTGTGAGCCTTCCGTCAGACCGGTTGATGTAGAGGTCGCCGGAACTGCCTCATCAATCACTACATCATGGCCGAGCGCAGTGATGTCAGTATCTTTAACTTCAACTCTTCCCTTGCCTGCTGCATCGGTAAAGTACTTATCGCAGTCCGAGCAATACCAATATTCTATATTGCCTTTCTCCGTGCAGGTAGCGGCTTTTGCTTCCACATGCTGCATATCGGAATGCGCGCACGTCTTATATCCCGGAAGCAGCTTTATGTTGTAACCATTGGGGTTTGTTTTACAACCATCGACTATGTAGCGGAGAATGTAAATAACATCTTTCGTATTAATCTTTCCATCCGCAGTGACATCTGCTGCTTCTTCCTTTAGAGACACATTGTATCCATTGGGGTTTGTTTTACAACCATCGACTATGTAGCGGAGAATGTAAATAACATCTTTCGTATTAATCTTTCCATCCGCAGTGACATCACCCGGTAAATAATCGATAACACTGATGCTACCGTTTTCAGTGGACACAGGGATTTCATTAATGTCTTTCCCATAAAAATAGTCGCTGGGTGCTGAAACAGATATATCAAGCACATTGTCAACTGTAGCATCGTCTGCAATCTTGATTTGCAGGCTAAGTACTACGCCATCCTTAATATCCTCATCATTAATATCCGAAGTAGACCAAATAAAGGTACATTTTCCTGTTACTGATCCATCTTCAGTTAATTCCGATGGAGCTGTCATCGTGAGCGCCGAGAATGCATCACCGGCGGTTGCTCCGACTATTGACAGTCCGTCGGGGAGCGTAAACTCAAGGTTTGCGGATATTAATCCCGGGTTATCCTTAACCGTGACATCCACATTTACTGTGGATCCCGGCTTTGCCCAGGTGCTTTCAACACTGAATGTCGGTGTTGTATCTGCCAGTATATTTATCGGCAGCAACGTTAAAATCATTATCAGTGACAAAAGCAGGGAAATTACTTTTTTCATACTTTTCTCCTCTTGTCAATTTTTGCTGTTTATCTTTTGCCGGATTTTTATCTCTTTTTGTATTTTTTTAACATAAACACGGCCAGCAACACCATGCCCACCGCAGCTATGGCAATAAGAACTATTGCCGTGGTACTCAATGTGCTTTCATTTTCCATATATGATGACATATCCGGCTCGACATGAGTTACATCTATACAGCCGTCAATAGCCTCATATTCAATTTCATTTAAGTCTCCGTCTATGATATTTTCCTGCGAAACAAGAACCTCAATCGGATATTCTCCGCTGGGTGCGCTGGGCGAAACATGCACATCAAAGGTGAACAGTGTCCCGTCGCCCTTTACTCCGTCCACGTTGTACCATGCGGCGTTTATGAACCTTACATCATTTTCGCCTGTGAAAGTACCTTCAGATGTAAAATCCCCCTGTTTCACCTCATCTCCGAAGTAAATCCAGTCATCCTCACAGACCGCGCCGATAACAAACGCAGTCATCCCGGGATTCCCCGAAATTTTAACAGAATATTCTACGGTTTCGCCGGAATTGCACTGTATATTATCTCCGTATATTTTTGTTGCCGCATCAGCTAATACAGGATTAGACAGAAGCACAAATATAAAAATCGTTATAAGTGTTATTTGATAGATTTTTTTCACTGTACGAATCTGCATGCCTTTTTCCTCGGAGCTCATAATTTGTTGAACTTATGAGCTCCTTTTTCTATTCTATGCCTACTTTATTGTGATACTGCCAGATGCGCTTGCGAAGTTCAGCGTTTCAAAATTTGCATCGTATGTATTGTCAGCATCTGTAGACACACTTATTTTATGCGTCCCACTAGCAGAACTAGAGACTGTAAAATAAAGAATTATAACATCTCCATCAACAATACTATCTGG
>CAVAPG010000029.1:0-19666 GCA_963590435.1 bacterium | reverse complement strand
GGAGCGCAGAATACGGCGGAGGCGGAAAGCCTCGTGTGTCTGTCGCGGCAAGCATTTATATTATTAATCATAATTATATGTATAACCCTGTTGCCCAAGGAATTGTTTTATCGAAGGATTCCTTCGGAGCGGCGGGGACTTTGTTTTGGTTTTGACAAAGCTGGGCGCACAGCGCGAAAACATTTTTCCCGAGTTTTCGACGGACGGTTGAGGAGCCTCCGATGCGAAAAGGGCAATGTTAATAGAAGAGACTTATAAAAAGGAGAGTCAATTATGAACAACAAAGCAGCCAAGGGCACATGGGCGGCCGCATTTACAGTCGCATCCGTGTGGTTCGGCACCCACGTCGGCGGCGGTTTCGCCTCCGGTAACCAGGTAGTAAGTTATTTCGCAGAGTACGGCATGTGGGCCGCAGTTCTCCCCATTATCGCAATGGGCATACTCGCATGGGTAATGTACACCGTTATGAAGTTTGCAAAGCTCAACGGCTTTACGAACTATAAGGACACCTTCTCGGCTCTGTATCCGAAGCCCTGGATGGAGGTTTTCTTTGAGATATTCTACATCGTCATTCTTCTGGCGGCAGTCGCGGCGGCAGTTGCAGGTGCAGGCGAAGTTCTTGCAAACTTCTTCGGCATTGATTATTCCGTAACGGCAAACAAGATTCTGTTCAACCTCATAATTGTTGCAGTCCTCATCGTCCTGAGCATCTTCGGTGTTAAGCTCGTTATCGCAGCTTCCACCGTTCTTTCCGTTGCAATCCTCATTTCCACAGCAGTTGTTGTTATCGCAGGCTTTGCTGCAGACTTTGATTCCATCAGCGCAAATCTGCTTGCTCAGAACAGCCTCGAGGCAGCTGAATATGTATCCAATCCCGCCGAAGCAGTCTGGCGCGGCGTTCTTGTTTACGCAGCATTCCAGTGCGTTTCCATCCCCGCAATGATCGCAGCAGGCGAAGGCTTGAGCTTTAAGGGCATCAAGCGTGCAAACATCCTCGGCTGGCTCATGAACGGCCTTGCACTGGCAGCATCCACCGCAATGCTCTCTCGTTGGTATCCCCTGCTCAAGGCACTCCAGGACGGAGCAGTCGAAGGTTACACCACTGCAGCAAGCGGCATCCCCAACCAGACGGTTCTTACCCTCGTCGGCATCAAGTGGCTGATGGTTATCTTCAGCATCCTGCTCTTCAGCGCATTCGTATCCACCAGCGTTACCCTGGTCTTCACCATGATTCAGCGTTTCCAGGGCTACTGCTTCCCCAAAGCCATCAAGAGCGAGAAGGTTCGCGGCGTTATCGTCGGCGTTGTCGTCATCGGCATCTGCTTTGCACTCTCCCTGCTCGGCCTGGGCAACATCATCAAGTACGCCTACGGCTACGACGGCTACTACGCAATCCTCGTTATCTTCATTCCTGTTCTCATCTGGGGCGTTCCCAAAGTCAAGAAGCTTTCTGCTGAGAAGAAGGCAGAGCTCGAGTAAAAACCAAAACCAAACACCACCGGCAAGTCCGGTGGTGTTTGACCAAGGAATTTGAACTATGAAAATAGCTATGATCGGCTCCGGCGCTGCCGGCAGCGTTTTCGCTTCATATCTTAATAAGGGCGGCGCAGAGCTTTGGCTCGTTGACCGCTACAAGGCGCACATGGATAAGGTTGCCGAGTGCGGCATGACCTTTGTCAGCCCCTCCGGCGAAGAACTCCTCACCGGATTCCATACCGCCGCATCCTCCGAGAATATCGGCATTATGGACATGGTCATTCTCATGGTCAAGGCCACGCAAACCGACGGCATCATGCCTTCGGTCATGCCCTGCATCGGAGATGAGACTGTTGTCGTTTCCCTGCAGAACGGCATCGGCAATGACGATGTTCTGAAAAAATATGTCCCCGAAGACAGAATTCTTTACGGCTTCGGCACGATAGGCACCGAGCTTCCCGAGCCGGGCAAATGTGTTTCAAAGCCCGAAAGCGGCGTTATCATGCGCTTCGGTGCGGCAGTTAACGACCCCGTTTCCGAAAAGGCGGGCAAGGAGCTTGAAAAGTGCTTCTGCGATGGCGGCTGCCTGACAAGCTTCGAAAAAGATATTCGCCCGTTTGTGTGGAAAAAGGCGATATCAAACAGCGGCTACAACACCCTGTCCTCACTCACGCGCCTCAAGGTCGGCCCCATGCTCGACTGCGAGACCGGCAGACAGCTTATAAAAAGCGTCTGGGCGGAGGGCTGTGCGGTGGCAAAGGCACTCACGGGCGTTGATCTCTGGGATGAAATGCTCGAAGAGCTTCCGCGGCTCAGAGAGGGCTTTGCAAAATATTATCCGTCCATGGCACAGGATGTGCTCATCCACCAGCGTCAGACCGAGGTCGAGCTTTTAAACGGTGCAATAGTGCGCTACGGCAAGCAGCTCGGCATTCCCACCCCCGTGAACGAGACCCTGACGCTTATGATTCAGACAATACAGCAAAACTACGATAAGCAGTATTGCAAACAATAATTTCAGTTTATACCAAATTTTTATTTTATAAGGAGACGAATAAAAATGAAAATTGCAATGTATGGTTCCGGCGCAGCAGGCAGCGTTTTTGCTTCTTACCTGAAAAAGGGCGGCGCAGACATGATCCTCATCGACCGTTATGAGGCACACATGAAGAAGGTTGCCGAAGACGGCATGCACTTCACCATCCACCAGGAAGAAAACGGCGCTTACACCGATTACAACTATCAGCTCAAGGGCTTCCGCACCTACACCAGCTCCGCAGCAGCAGCTGAAGCTGAGGGCAAGGTCGACGTCATCATCTACATGACCAAGGCAACCCAGCTCGAGCAGGCAATTCAGGACTCTCTGCCCGTCGTCGGCGACACCACCGTCGCTGTTTCCCTTATCAACGGCCTCGGCAACGATGACAACCTCTTCAAGGTCTTCCCGAAAGAGCGCTGCATCATCGGTTCCGGCGTTCTCGGCACTGCACTGCCTGAGCCCGGCCATTGCGTATCCACTCCTGCAGGCGGCGTTCAGATGAACTTCGGCGGCGCTGTCAGAAGCGAGCTCAACGATGCAGCATGCGCAGAGATGCTCAAGTGCTACCGTGAAGGCGGCTGCGATGCTTACTGGCGCGACGGCGAGCCGGGCACCGACAACAACATCTACAAGTTCATCTGGAAAAAGGTCTGCGTCAATGCAACCGTCAACACCGTATGCGCAGTTCTGCGTCTGAAAATCGGTGAGGTTGAGGCTGATCCTTGGGGCCAGCAGCTGTTCCACGGCGTTATCCGTGAGACCTGCGCTGTCGCAACCGCAAAGGGTGTTCCCATGAATGCTGACGAGTTCATCGCTCACGACCATAAGGACATCGTCACCAACATCGGCGACTACTATCCCTCCATGTGCCAGGACGCACTGTTCCATCAGCGCCAGACCGAGATCGACGTTCTCAACGGCAAGATCGCTGAGTACGGCAAGGACCTCGGAATTGCAACCCCGACCTGCGACATCCTCACCAAGATTGTCCACTGCATCCAGGATAACTATGCAAATCAGTACTTCCAGGATAAGGACGGCAACGCATTCCATATCGGCAAGTAATTACAAACCCATAATGATGATAAAACCCGTCGGCAATGCCGGCGGGTTTTTGCCGTATAAGGCAGCTAGACGGTCAAGCGGCATATTTTCATATCCGGAATGTTGAAAAACGTTGCTGTTTGAGATATAATAATTTCTCAAAATCAAAGGGAGGGCATGTCTTCATGAAAGCAATAGTAACGGTCGTCGGCAAGGATCAGGTCGGCATAATTGCGGGAGTCTGCAACAGACTTGCAGAGCATAATATAAATGTCACGGACATCAGCCAGACTGTCATGGAAGGATATTTCACGATGATGATGGTGGTTGACCTTGAGCTGTGCGATGAGCCGTTTGCGAATCTGCAGAACGTTCTGAAAACATACGGCGAGGGGCGCGGACTGTCTGTTCGCATTCAGCGAGAGGACATCTTCGATGCAATGCACAAGCTGTGAGGTGCCGATATGCTGAGCCTTAATAATATTTTTGACACCATTGATATGATAGACAGGCAGCACCTGGATATCCGAACTGTTACAATGGGCATTTCTCTGCTTGATTGTGTCAGCGAGGATCCGAAGCGCTGCTGCGAAAAGATATATGATAAGATATGCCGCCGGGCCGAGCACCTTGTCAAAACCGGCGAAGATATCGAGACGGAATTCGGCATACCGATTGTCAACAAACGAATATCGGTTACGCCTGTTGCCCTGATTGCCGGAAGCTGTGCGACCGAGGATTATGTTCCTTTTGCGCTGACGCTTGACGCTGCCGCCAAGACCTGCGGCGTAAATTTCATCGGAGGATACTCGGCCCTGGTGCAGAAGGGCTTTGCCAAAGGCGATGAGCTGCTGCTGAGATCAATTCCACAGGCAATGGCACAGACCGACATTGTCTGCTCAAGCGTAAATGTCGGCTCGACGCGCGCCGGCATAAACATGGACGCGGTCGCGCAGATGGGAAAGATTATAAAGCAGACCGCGCATCTGACCCGTGATGCCGACGGACTGGGCTGTGCAAAGCTTGTGGTGTTCTGCAATGCGGTTGAGGATAACCCCTTCATGGCAGGTGCGTTCCACGGGGTCGGTGAGGCCGACAGCGTTATAAACGTCGGTGTATCCGGACCGGGAGTTGTGTATCATGCACTTGGGAAATGCAAGGGCGCGCCGTTTGATGTGGTCGCCGAAACGATAAAAAAGACGGCGTTTCAGATAACCCGAATGGGTCAGATGGTCGCCGCAGAGGCCTCCGAAAGGCTTGATGTGCCGTTTGGCATAGTTGATCTGTCACTGGCTCCGACGCCTGCAATCGGCGACAGCGTTGCGCGCATTCTCGAAGAGATGGGCCTTGAAACCTGCGGCACTCACGGAACAACCGCGGCGCTTGCTTTGCTCAATGACGCCGTAAAAAAAGGCGGCATAATGGCGTCCGGCCATGTCGGCGGACTTTCGGGTGCATTTATTCCCGTGTCCGAGGATGAGGGAATGATCGCCGCCGCCAAAAACGGCACACTGACGATAGATAAGCTGGAGGCTATGACCTGCGTATGCTCTGTCGGCCTAGACATGATTGCCGTCCCGGGGGATACGAGCGCGGAAACTATCTCCGCAATTATTGCCGACGAAGCGGCAATAGGCATGGTAAACAGCAAGACCACCGCCGTGAGAATTATCCCTGTTGAGGGCAAGGGCGTCGGTGACATGGTCGAAATGGGCGGCCTGCTCGGTTCTGCCCCTGTTATGCCGGTGCACAGCGCAAAAAGCAGTGATTTTATCGCCCGCGGCGGACGCATTCCCGCGCCGCTGCAAAGTCTGAAAAACTGAGCATTCTAAGCGAATAAATACAGGAGAGGCAGTTGCCGTTATAAAAATGGAGATTAAAGTTCAGGCTTTTGAAAGCCTTGATTCAAGCAATGATTATCTGAAAAAGCTTGCCGCGCAGGGAGCGACGGAGGGCACGGTGATTATTGCCGATGAGCAAACCGCCGGACGCGGAAGAATGGGGCGCAGCTTTGCGTCCGCCGCCGGACGCGGAGTGTATATGTCGGTGCTCCTGCGGCCGCAGGACTGCACGATTGACTGTGCGTCAAGCCTGACTGCAATGTGCGCTGTTGCGGTATGTCGGGCGGTTGAAAAAGTCTGCGGACGGGCACCGGGCATAAAGTGGATAAACGATCTCTTCCTCCGCGGAAAAAAGATATGCGGCATACTGTGCGAAAGCTCGGTCAGGGACGGAAAGGTCAGCTACGCCGTGCTCGGCATCGGCCTGAATGTTTCAACACGCACAGAAGAGTTTCCCGAAGAGCTTCGCGATATTGCAGGCTCGTTGTATACGCAGACGGGCTTCGTTTTTGAACGCGGCAAGCTGATTGCCGCCATTGTTGCCGAGCTTGACAGCCTGTATTCATCATGGCTTGAGGCTCCGAGCATTTGCTACGCCGAATATAAGCGCCGTTGTATTGTCCTCGACCGTCAGATATACGTCACAGGTCCCGAGGGCGAATATGAAGCGGTTGCTGAAAACATAAGTGCCGATTACGGACTGGTTCTGCGTCTTCCCGACGGAACGCGGCGCACGGTTCACAGCGGCGAGGTAAAGATTAAGCTATAAGGAGAAAGTTATGAAAAAGCAGACAGCATTTGTTTTTGCGGCATTTATTGTCGTGCTGATTATTTTCGCAATCGTCATCATGTGGCTTACCAGCGGCGGAAAAACCGAAACTCCGGATGTCACCGCTGACCCCGTGACGGAAAGCAGTCAGCCGCGTCAGACGCAGTATGTCATGCCGAGCGAAACTCCCGAACCCACAGAGGTCACGCCGACCGCGACAGTCGCCCCGACGCCGACCCCGACACCCGCACCGACTCCGGAGCAGGTATCCGGCACGGTAATAGGAACAGGCTCGTTTGATTCATCAACGGGTGCCGGCATAAATACTCATACGGTGTGGACCGCAACCGAGCAGTCAAACGGCACGGTCAAGCTCGTCCTGGCAGTTTATGTGCGGTCATATACCGTTGAGATAGGTCAGCGCATAGTAAATATAAGCATTAACGGCAGCACATCAAGCGGCACAACGCGCGCCTTCAGCGTCAACGCGCCGGTCTCACAGGCAGATACGCTTATCTACAGCTATTCGACCAATGTGGATAAGGGCAGCACACTCTCCGTCACCGTTGACTGGAACTATAAGGGACAGTACAGCGGAAAGGACCTTGATGTAATATCATCCTCTGCTGATATTTCGATTCCTGCTTGACAACATATCTTAATGTGTTATAATTCACTTTTCATTGGTAAACAATGAGAAAGAAACGGAGTTAAAAATATGAATAAATATCTTGATGTTTCCCCGGAAGTTCAGCAGGCACTGGCAGACGGCAAGCCCGTCGTTGCGCTTGAAAGCACAATTATATCTCACGGAATGCCATACCCGAAAAATGTCGAAACGGCAATGCTCGTTGAGAAGACCATTCGCGATAACGGCGCTGTCCCTGCGACGATTGCGATTATAGGCGGACGCCTGAAGGCAGGCCTGTCACCCGATGAAATTGAATATCTCGGCAAGTCCGGACGCAAGGTTGCAAAGGCATCACGCCGCGATCTGGCGGCAATCGTCGCACGCGGAGCAGACGGAGCGACAACCGTGACCACCACAATGATTATCGCACATATGGCAGGGATTAAGGTCTTTGCTACGGGCGGCATCGGCGGAGTGCATCGCGGCGCCGAGACGACAATGGATATATCCGCCGACCTTGAGGAGCTTGCAAGCACGCCCGTTATGGTCGTCTGCGCCGGCGCAAAGAGCATTCTCGATCTCGGCCTGACGCTTGAATATCTTGAGACCAAGGGCGTTCCCGTAATCGGATACGGCACGGACGAGCTGCCGGCATTCTACACACGCCGCAGCGGATTCGGCGTTGACTATCGCGTAGATAATCCGCAGGAGCTCGCGGCAATGTTCAAGGCTCAGCAGGAGCTCGGCATGAAGGGCGGCATGCTCGTCACCAATCCCATACCCGAGCAGTATGCAATGGATAAGGAAGTCATTGACGCGGCTATCGATCAGGCCATTGCCGAAAGCGTCGAGAAGGGCATCCACGGCAAGGAGACCACCCCGTTCCTGCTTGCACGCGTTGTTGAGCTCACAGGCGGAGATTCACTTGAGAGCAATATACGTCTTGTCCTGAATAACGCCGTCATAGCGGCAAAAACAGCCGCCGAGCTGTGCAAATAAACGAATTTCCGTTTCGGTGTGTTTCGGTGTGGAATAAGGAAACTCCACCCACAAAGGGTGAGTTTAAGCAGTTTAAGCTTAAAACAAACGATTACGGAGACGTGTTTTTCAAGCCATATTATATCCTGGAGTTTAACCACAACGGCGAGCAGTGGGGCATATACTTTGCAAATTACGATCTGCCGGCATACGAGGAAGCAACAGGACTTAAAGCACAGTGAAACTGTCAAGCCGTCTTGAGGGATAATGTCAAATTAAAGAACGCTCCGGGGGCAGGCAAACGCCGCGTCCCCGGGGCAAGGCAAAAATGTGCGCCCTCAGGTATTGACTTGCGGCACGCATTGTGGTATTATATATAAGCTCTAAGGAGCACGGACATCGCGGAGTGGAGCAGTCCGGTAGCTCGTCGGGCTCATAACCCGAAGGTCGTGGGTTCAAATCCCTCCTCCGCAACCATAAAAACAGCCGTTTTCGATAAGAAAGCGGCTGTTTTTCTAACTTTTTGGGCAAGTTTGATTTTCGGCTCACCGCATTTGGCGCACATTTGGCGTTTATTATTTACCCCATGCAGCTATTACATACCGGTTGATTGCAGTTTAGACAGCAACGGCGTATCAGGCATCCAAACGCGGCGGCACGCTCTACTGCCGGCTTGAAGGCGACCGCGTAATCCTTGCCGGTAAGGCCGCGCTGTTCAGCCGGGCTGATATCAACATAAAATAAAGCGGAAAAACCGGGGCGTTCACCTCGGTTTTTTCAGTATTATCGTTCTGAGCTTGCCAAAATACTGTAAAAAGGCTACAATGGGAAAAAAGCAGTTCATAAAACGCAAGCAAGGAGGAACAATATGGTCAACTATGCAAAACGTATGGAGGCAATGGCGTACACAGCCAATGTCGTCAGCAACCTGTTCGGAGCGATGACGAACCCCGACATCATTTCCTTTGGCGGCGGAGCCCCTGCCAAGGAGGCACTGCCCATCGACATTCTGCGTCAGCTGACGGATGAAGTTGTCCTGAAGGACAAACGCGGCGTGGAGGCTCTGCAATACGGGCCTATCGGCGGCATAAAAGACATGAAAGAGATCATCGTCGACGAGCTGCTGGCACCCAAGGGTCTGAAATGCACTGTCGACAATGTGATGGTGGTTGCCGGAGGTCTGGAGGGCATCAATCTTATCTGCCAGGTCTATATCGACCCGGGCGATGTTATCCTCGTGGAGTCGCCCACATTTGTTCACTCGGTGGAGATTTTCGATATGTTCGAAGCCAAGTGCATCGGCGTGGATATGGACGAGGACGGTCTGAAGATGGATGATCTGGAGCTCAAGATCCGTAAATACCATCCCAAGATGATATACACAATCCCCACATTCCAGAATCCAAGCGGACGCACGCTCAGTCTGGAGCGCCGCAAGAAGCTGGCATCGCTTGCCGCCGAGTACGACGTGCTGGTGCTGGAAGATGACCCGTATCGTGACATCCGCTACAGCGGCGAGGACCTGCCTCCGATCAAGTGCTTCGACACAGCAGGCAACGTGGTTGTCGCAAACAGCTTTTCAAAGATATTCTCCCCCGGCGTGCGCCTGGGCTATGTAATGGCGGAGCCCGAGACGATCCACTATCTGACGGAGGCGAAATCCGCCACCAACTCCCACAGCTCCATGCTGCCGCAGGTGCTGTGCGCGGAATTTTTCAAGCGCGGCTATTATCCCGCTCACCACAAGATGCTCTGCGATCTGTACCGCGAGCGGCGCGACGCCATGCTCAGCAGCATCGATGAATTCTTCCCCGAGGGGACAAAGCACAGCTTCCCCGACGGCGGCCTGTTCACATGGGTGGAGCTCCCCAGCGATATTGACACGGCACAGCTTCTGAAGGAAGCCACAAGCGACCCCGATGTGATGGTAGCTTTCGTGGCAGGCGAGGGCTTCTTCGTCGGCCGGACAGGCGAGGGTCGCAACTGTATGCGCATGAGCTTCGGAAATAATCCGCCGGAGCGCATCCGCGAGGGCGTCATGAAGCTGGGCAAGCTCATCGATAAAAAGCTGGCACAGCAGGGCAGATAAGAAGGAAAACGGCGGTCATCGAGTTTGTTGCTTTTTTATATTTTTATATTCGGATTGGTATACTGTCCGTGTTTTCTCGTGGCCGGTCCGCGCTGTATTGCAAATTTCGGGCATCGGTGAAGGCAACCTAGGCACATAACGCACTTTCCCTTCACCCAAACGGGCCTGCCTTCCCGTATCTGAATTGCCTGCACAGGGCATTTTGCGGCACATAATCCGCAGCCAACGCAATTTTCATCAACGCTGAACCGGCTTGTAAGCCTTGCTTTCCGGTTGTATATCGGCTGCGCTATTCCCTTTACCGCAAAGGCGGGGACGGCATGCTTCATGCATTTGTTTCTGCGTCTTTCGTTGACGGAGCGGATGACGGCTTGTATTTCTGCCTCCGTGTTCTTGGTAAATGCATTTTGCTTTTCCGGTGTTGAAAGGTCAAATATCGGGGTATATGTATCCACCATACGGACGGAATAAAGTGCATCTGTGTTGATTATTTCGTTTGCCAGTGCTCCGATTGCGCCCGGCGTGGTGCCGTAGGTTGCGACAAAATAGAGGTACTCCGTGCGAAACTCTGCTTTTTTCAGAAAATCGCTTACGATGCTCGGCAGACCCCAGAAATATGTCGGTGTTATAATTCCGATCTGCTCATATTCGAATGAAAACCGGTTCTCTGCAATGCATTCAGTAATCGATTTAATTTCATCATGGACAGCCTCTGCGATACGGGCGGCTGTATATTTGCTGTTGCCGGTCGCCGAAAAATATAAAATCATTTATTTCTCTCCTTGTTCGTCCTATGGTTATTGCTCGCTTCTGTCCGGAAGCTGAGTCATAATTTTTGTAAGGCGCTCCACCAGCGATGAAAGAATCGCAATCTGATTATTGTCCGGGTCGAGATAATAATAGATATAAGTGCCTTCCTTGCGTGATTTCACGATTCCGGCATCCTTTAATATTTGCATATGATGCGATACCGCCGGACGGGAAAGATGGGTCATTTCCGTAAGCTCCGCTACTCTGACCCCCTCTATCGGGCAGCTTAGCATCACGCACAGCAGATGCTGCCTGTTCTCATCGCCGACTGCGGTGAGCAGCTTCCGACAGCTTTTGAAATCGTTTTCTAATTTTCTCGCTTCCGCACACAATGGTGTGATGCTATGCTCTTTCATCGGAGCGCCCTCCTGCCTGTTTAAGTGTTTGAACATTTACAGTATAGCAGATAAAGCGCGGAAATGTTTATCCGTCTAAAAAATAAAGACATAAAAAGATATAAATAAAAAAGCCTGCCGTTGCAAATGATAATCTGCAATAAGCGTGCTATAGTACAGCCGGAGTTGAGCGAAGACGGAAAAGCAGGATGATGCAAACCGGTCGCGGCTGCTCTTTCTCGTATTAATACTGAATTTTCGGAGGATAATAAAAATGCAGAATTTCATCAAAAACATTGACCATGAGACCGTCCTTAAGCTCACCGACCTCGTTTCGGCTCAGCCCGGACAGGTGGTAAGCAAGACACTTGCCCAGAACAAGGCCGTCAGCATTACACTGTTTGCCTTTGACAAGGGCGAGGAAATAAGCACGCATGAATCCGTCGGCGATGCCATGGTCACGGTTCTGGAGGGCACCGGCCGCTTCACGGTAGGCGGAAAGTCTCACATCGTCAAGGCAGGCGAAACCCTTGTAATGCCTGCCAATGTTCCTCATGCCGTTTACGGAGAGGAGGCTTTCAAATGGCTGCTGACGGTCGTATTCCCCAACGGCTATGAAATTTGATTGCCTATAGCTAAAAAATATTTAATATATTTTCATAAAATTATGCCTGCCCCGGAGATTGCTCCGAAGCAGGCATTTTTGCTTTCGCAATAATCTTTTATTTTTCGTTTTTCAGGATAACACGGCCGCTTGTCTGCTCAATATATGTCCCGTCAAGGATGGCAGGCGTGCCGTTTATAAAGACGTGGCGTATTCCGCCGGGGGTGAAGGTCGGATTTGACTCGTCAACGCGGAGCTCATCGGGCTTTATAACCGTAACATCCGCGTGGAAGCCGGCTTTCAGATAGCCGCGCTTGGGTATCTCAAAACGGTCTGCCGTGGCACCGGTCATTTTGCGGACAATTTTCTCAAATGGGATGCCGTAGCGCCTGGCAAGCAGGAAAAACTGCGGGAAGGTCTGGAATGCGGCGATGTTCTGCATTCCCTTTTCCTCAATCCACGCATCGGTCATGAATACGGAAAGATCATCCTCCATCAATGTGCGGACTATGTCTGCGTTGTAGTACTTGCCGAGGTATATTCTGCCGTTGCGGTTTGAAAGCTCGACCAGCTTGAGATACATGTCCAGCTCGGAAACGCCCTCCGACGCGGCAATTTCCGGGATTGATCTGCCCTCGTATTCCGGATGCTCATCCGAGATGTAGGCGACAATCATATCCTCCCAGTCGATGCCCAGAACCTTGCGGTACATGAGAATCGTAAGCTCCAGCTTCAGCCGGTTGAACGGCTTGCGCGCCTGCTCCGGACTGAGGGCGGCATACCACGCGGGATAGACCACCGTGATTACCGAAGCACCGTAGTGGAATGCGTAGTTGTCAAAGGCAAGCGGCGAGCCTGCCTCACGCTCACGGTGGAAAACCGCAAGCATTTTGTCCTTCAGCTTCCAACTGCGCTGACCTGTGAAAATAAGGTGGGAGTACTCCGTCTTGCAGCCGGAGTTTTTCATGATGTCCACGACCTCGTCAAGCCCGAGCTCAAGATGGGATTTTTTCGTCAGAAGCGGATAATCGGCGCTGACGGCAGAGCAAGCTCTGGGGTGAACGGTGAGAATGCCGCCATAGCGTGCAATTTCCCTGGCAAAGGCGAGGATTTCATCCTGCTTTGCATATCTGTCCGGCTCATACATGAAGCCCAGCGATCCGCCGAACGCGCCGCCGTCCATGGCCTCGCGCACATAGCTCAGCTCCTGCTCAATCTGCTCTTTGGTGAAGGGGGCACAGTCGTATCCGGAAATGCCTGCACGGACAGAGCCCTGACCGATAAGCGGCACAAGATTCACATACAGTCTGCCCTTTGCCCTCTCCTTGAAGTCGGCAAAGCTGCCGGGATGCAGTGCCTCGAACAGTCCGCCGCCGAGCTTGTCGCGATATGGCGTGTCCGTCGCCGTGCCGAACGGGGAAAAGCTGCAGTTTCCGGTGACCTGCGTTGTGATGCCCTGCTGTATGAAGGGCTTGTAGAATTTCTCGGCATTTGGATGGTCATAGAAAAAGTCATTGTGGGAGTGTGCATCGATAAATCCGGGACATACCAGGCAGCCGGAGGCATCGATAAGCCTGTCGGCCTCCTCGGATATCTCGCCGCCGACCTGAACTATCCGATCATCTTCCAGCAGGAGATCGCCCTTCACAGGGGCCGTGCCGCTGCCGTCGCAGAGCATGCCGTTTTTGAACAGTGTCTTCATTTCCGTGCCTCCTTGCAAATTCGCATAAGAAATTACTTAAAATTATTTAAGATATTTTAACTATACTATATCGATTCGTAAAAGTCCAGCACCCACAGGGGAAATTCGCCGCCGCTGTCGGCATGATTTATATGTTTTTCAATTATTCGGCGCTGTCAGATAGTTAAACAGATCGTCTGCGTCCTCTGCGATGTACACTGCGCCTTCGGATTCAAGCTCTCCGGGTTCGGCATAGCCGAAGCGCACGCCGATGCAGTCAAGACCGCATTTTTTCGCGCCGATGACGTCATACTTTCTGTCGCCGACCATGATTGCCTCGTCCGGCGATATGCCGAACCGGTCAAGCGCGAATTGAACGACCTCCCACTTTGCGCCGCGTGTTCCGTTAAGCTCCGCGCCGCAGACAAGATCGAAATCGTCCTGCATATTAAATTTTTCAAGAATTTTATGCGCAAAGTGCTGCGGCTTGCTCGTCGCTATGGCAATTTTTGCACCCTTTTGGTGCAAACGAATCATGAGCTCATGCATACCCGGGAAAGGCGCGCATTCCTCCCAGCCGATGGGAGTGTAACGCTCGCGGTAAAGCTCAACCGCCTTGAGCGCCTGCTGCTTGCTCATGCCGTAGCGCTGTGCGAACATCTCCGACAGAGGGGGACCGGCAAAGCAGTTAAGCTCGCTGAGCTCGGCTTCTATGCCCATTTTGCCGAGCGCGTACTGCACGCTCTTGGTTATGCCCTCGATGGTGTCGAAAACTGTGCCGTCAAAATCGAATAAAACGTAATTTTTCATACTGCCACCTCTCAATTACGGCTCAGTTTAACATCTGTTTAAGCCTTGTGTCAATCAGGCGTGTAAAATATAGCTGCCGTACTTGATAAACATCTGCAATTTTGGTATTATAAGATATTAAAAAAATTACATTGAAGCAGTGTTTGTTGATGAATTACAGTAAATGGAAAATTGAAGAGTGCCCAAAAGAAAAGCTTGATTTATTTGTTGAAGCCGGGTATCCGCCGCTGCTTGCGGCGATGCTCGGAGTGCGCGGATTTGACAGTGCAAAGCAGGCCGAGGAGTTCCTCGTCGGCGGCGCGGAGCTTCTGTGCGACCCAATGCTCATGAAGGATATGGACAAGGCCGTTGCGAGGATAAAGCGCGCGCTGACGATACGCGAGACGGTGGCGGTTTACGGCGACTACGATGTTGACGGCATAACGTCTACATGCCTGCTGACCGACTGGCTTCGCGGCCGCGGTCTTGAATGCTATCCCTATATTCCCGACCGTATTGACGAGGGCTACGGGATTAACACGGCGGCAATCGATACGCTAAAGGAAAAGGGCGTAAGCCTCATCATAAGTGTCGATTGCGGCATAACCGCCGAGGAAGAGGCGAAATATGCAAAGAAGGTCGGCATCGATCTCATAATAACCGACCATCATGAGTGCCATGAGCGCTCAATCCCCGATGCGATTGCGGTAATCGATCCGAAGCAGGATGACTGCGGCTACCCAAATAAAAACCTTGCCGGCGTCGGCGTTGCGCTCAAGCTTGTGTGCGCGGTTGAGGGAAAAGGAACCGAAATTGTTGACAGTTATGCAGACCTTGCCGCCATAGGAACGGTTGCGGACGTTGTTCCACTCACGGGCGAGAACAGATATATAGTGCGCCGCGGCATCGAGCTGCTCGGCAAGCCCAAACGCCCGGGAATCGCCGCACTTTTGCGCGAATCCGGTGCATCGGAGAGGAAAATTTCATCCTCGACCATAGGCTTCTCGCTTGCGCCGCGTCTCAATGCGGCAGGACGGCTCGGCGAGGTTTCGACCGCCGGAAGACTTCTGATGACAAACGACTCCAAGGAGGCCGATGCGCTTGCCGGACAGCTGTGCGAGCTCAATCGCCGCCGCCAGCATCTTGAGACCGAGATATGGGACGATGCATCCGGCATGATGGACGGCAAAACTCCGTCATCCCCGATAGTTCTGGCGAGCGAAAACTGGCATCAGGGAGTTATAGGCATTGCGGCATCGAAGCTTGCCGAGCAGTACTCAAAGCCTGCTATCATGATATGTCTCGACGGCGACAAGGGCAAGGGCTCGTGCCGCAGCTACGGCGGATTTAATTTATTCGATGCGCTTTCGGCATGCTCGGAATATCTTGAGGGCTTCGGCGGCCACGCGCTCGCCGCGGGGCTTAATATAAAACGCGATAAGATACGGCAGTTCTGCCGTGCCTTCAACGAATACTATGAGCTCAACAAGCCGACCGAGCTTCCGACGCTTCACTGCGATCTGAGAATAAGCGACCCCAAAATGCTCGACATGCAGGGCGTTGACTCGCTCTCGCAGCTTGAGCCGTACGGCAGCGAAAATCCGAAGCCGACGATGTGCATAATCGGAGCAAGGCTTGAAAAAATAACGCCGATTGGCGGCGGAAAGCATTTGAAGCTGGGCATAAGCTTCAAGGGAGATGCGTTCGATTGCGTGTTCTTCGCGCACACTGCCGAGGAGCTCGGCCTGAAAGAGGGCAGCATTGTCGATATCGCCTTTACGCCGCAGATAAACGAGTTTCGCCTGCACCGCAGTGTGCAACTTCAGATAACGGAGGTGCGCAGGCACGATCCGAGACCGCTGTGCGGCAGAATTCTTGATGATGAGATGCCGGAAAAAGAGGCATCGCCGTATTGCCCCGACCGAAGCGCATTTGTGAAGGTCTGGCGCAAGCTTCAGGCCCACGGCGGCGCGGTTGCCGCCGATCTTGAGGGCGTTTTGGAGCAATGCCCGCGCGGAATAGAGCCGGAGAGGTTCTGCATCTGCCTCAAGGTTCTGTGCGAGCTCGGACTTCTCCGCTGCTCCGCCGGCGGCAGAGTGTTCGGCGCAAGGATAGTTTCCGGCGGCGCTAAGGTCAATCTTGAAAATTCGGAGCTTATAAAGCGCTTGAAAGCGAGACGTATGTAATGGCAGACAACGAAATAAAAAAACTTGATCCCGACGAGATGTTTGCCGCACTGAGAAAAAAAATTACCGACAGCGGCATGGATATGGATATGGGGCGAATCGGCGCGGCATATAACATGGCCAAACTTGCCCATTCCGGTCAGCTTCGCAAGGACGGCTCACCGTATGTAACCCACTGCGTTGCCGCGGCGGATATTGCGGCGGACATGGGGCTTGACGAGGATTCGATAGTTGCGGCGCTTCTGCATGATGTCATTGAGGACACGGATCTTACTCACAGCGATATTGCCAAGCAGTTCGGCGAGGCCGTTGCCGATATCGTTGAGGGTGTTACGAAGCTGACGCGTGTGCAGTACACCAGCAAGGAAGACGAGCAGATGGAGAACCTGCGCAAGATGCTTATGGCAATGGCAAAGGACATCCGCGTCATTCTCATAAAAATTGCCGACAGACTTCACAACATGCGCACGATGGCATATCAGACCGAGGAAAAACAGCGCAGGAAATCGCTCGAAACGATGGAGATTTACGCGCCCATCGCGCACAGGCTCGGCATGCAGAGGGCAAAGTGGGAGCTTGAAGACCTCGCGCTTATGTATCTCGATCCGGCAGGCTACAAAGAGATAACCGACACGCTAAACGAGCGCATGGATACACTCAAAAGCTTCATGACAACGGTTGAGAGCAAGATAAAGCAGCGCCTTGCCGATGAGGGGCTTGAGGTCACGGTTTACAGCCGCATAAAGCATATTTACAGCATATACCGAAAAATGTACGCGCAGAAGCTCGATATAAATGGTATATTTGACCTGTGCGCGTTTCGCGTTATCGTCGATACGATACCGGACTGCTATAACGTTCTGGGCATCATTCATGATATGTTCAAGCCCGTGCCGGGCAGATTCAAGGATTATATCTCCACGCCGAAGCCGAATATGTATCAGAGCGTTCACACGACTGTCATAGGCTCGGAGGGCATACCGTTTGAGGTGCAGATACGCACATGGGAAATGCACCGCACGGCAGAGTACGGCATTGCGGCGCACTGGAAATACAAGATAGGCTCCGCCGCCGATACTGTCGTCAAGGAAGGCGACGAGGAGAAGTTTGCATGGGTAAGGCGTCTGCTGGAAAGCCAGCAGGAGTCGGACGCGACGGACTTTTTCCACAATCTCAAGATCGATATGTTTGCCGACGAGGTTTTCGTGTTCTCGCCCAAGGGCGATGTCATAAATCTGCCTGCCGGCGCAACGCCCATTGACTTTGCCTACAGCATTCACTCGGCAATCGGCAACAGCATGATAGGCGCATCGGTAAACGGCAAGATAGTAAACTTCGACTATGTCCTGCAAAACGGCGACATTGTCGAGGTCAGGACATCGAAAAATGCCGCCGGACCGAGCCGCGACTGGCTTAATATCGCAAAAAGCGGCTCTGCGCGCACGAAGATAAAGCAATGGTTCAAAAAAGAGCGGCGCGAGGAGAACATCGAGCGCGGCCGCGCCATGTTCGAGTCGGAGCTTAAAAACAAAGGCCTGCGCATGGAGGACATCACCGATGAGGAGGTGCTTCCGCAGCTTCTGAAAAAGGTCTCGTATACGAGCCTTGACGAGATGTACGCGGCCATCGGCTACGGCGGAATTGCCGCAACAAGGGCCGTAAACCGCATGAAGGACGAGCTTGCGCGGCTTCATCACGCAAGCGGCAAGAAGACCGTTCTCGAAAAAGTCACCGAGGCTGCCGAGCGCCGCGAGCAGCAGGCAAAGAAGAATATAAAGCCGGTTCACGGTGTTCTGGTAGAAGGACTGGACAACTGCCTGATTAAATTCTCGCGATGCTGCACGCCGATACCGGGCGATGACATCGTAGGCTATATAACGCGCGGTCAGGGCGTTTCAATACATCGAACCGACTGCGAAAACTATGCTCGCCGCGAGTTCAAGCCCGCGGATATAGGCCGCTGGATTTCTGTCAGCTGGGCCGATGAGATAAAAGAGAGCTACGCGACGGCAATAACGGTGATATCCCGTGAAAGAAGCGGACTTATCATGGATATCGCGTCGATATTCAATACGCTCAACACCAAGGTCCGCACGATAAATGCCCGCGACACGGGCGACAAGACGATAGTAAATATAACGCTTGAAACAAAGGGCATCGATGAGCTGCGCACGGTTGTAAACCGCATCACGGCACTGCCCGGCGTTGTTGAGGTAAGCAGAAACGGAGGAAAAAGATGAGAGCTGTTCTGACAAGGGTTGACAGTGCATCCGTCGCAATAGGCGGAGAGGTCAAAAGCAAAATCGGCAAGGGATTTCTGGTCCTGCTGGGTGTCCACGAGGACGATGAGGAAAAAGAGGCCGTGAAGATTGCGGATAAAATCTGCGGTCTGAGAATATTCGAAGACGAGGCAGGCAAGATGAATGTAAATCCCGCCGATGCCGGAGCACAGCTGCTTATAATAAGCCAGTTTACGCTCTTTGCCGACTGCAAGTCGCGCCGTCCCGGATTTTCCAAGGCGGCACGTCCGGAAAAGGCCGTTCCGCTGTACGAAAAGGTTATTGCCGAATGCCGTGCGCGCGGCTTCGAGGTCGGAACGGGTGAGTTCGGCGCGGAAATGAAGGTCGAATCCGTAAACGACGGACCGGTCACCATTATTCTTGACACAAGGGAGCTTTGATTATGAGCATAAATATAAAAACTCTGCCTGTCGGCCAGCTTGAAACCAACTGCTATGTCGTCATAAACGAGCAGACGCTCGAGTGCGTGGTTATCGATCCGGGCGATGAGAGCAACACCATCATGGATTATATCGAGGAGCATAAGCTCAAGTGCAGGGCGATTATGCTCACCCACGGCCATTTTGATCATGTCGGTGCCGTCAACGAGGTTGCCGAGCAGACCGGATGCGCTATATATATGAACGCCCGCGATGACGGCTACGAGGTCGGAATGAGCGGCATGAAGTTCTGCCTTCCCGAGGGCGGAAAGCATTATGATGACGGAGATATCATCTCCGAGGCAGGACTCAGCTTCACTGTCATCGCAACGCCCGGCCACACTCCCGGCGGCGTGAGCCTTATCTGCGAAAACGCCCTGTTTACGGGCGACACTCTCTTCCGCGGAAGCTGCGGAAGAACGGACTTCCCCGGCGGCGACACCGCGACCGAGCTGCGCTCGATAAAGAAGCTGTGTCAGCTTCCCGGAGATTATGAGGTCTATCCCGGCCATATGGACAGCACCACCCTTGAGCGGGAGCGGCGCTTCAATCACTATTGCCGCGAGGCAATGTCAAACTACTGATTAAACGGAGAATTCAATGCTTTCAGCAGTGCTAAAAACACTTGTAACCGGAATACTGCCCATCCTTGAGATACGCGGAGCGATACCTGTC
>CAVAPG010000028.1:0-20073 GCA_963590435.1 bacterium | reverse complement strand
CAATGGGCGGCAAGACGATAAAGCTTAAGTACGGCCATAGAGGCGGAAATCAACCGGCAAAAGAGTGCGGCGGCAGTCGCACATTTATCACCAGTCAGAATCACGGCTATGCTGTTGTCAGCGAGAGCCTGAAGGGCATAGGCAAAGAAATATTCGCCAATGCCAACGACGGAAGCTGTGAGGGAATGGAGTATCCGGAAATGAACTGCTTCACTGTTCAGTTCCATCCGGAGGCCTGCTCAGGCCCGAAGGATACGGAATTCCTTTTTGACCGCTTTATTGCAATGATGGGAGGCAAGCAGAATGCCTAAGGATAAAAGCATACACAAGGTACTGGTTATAGGTTCCGGCCCGATTGTAATCGGACAGGCGGCTGAGTTCGACTATGCAGGCGCCCAGGCTTGCCGTGTCTTGAGGGAAGAGGGCATAAATGTAGTCCTCGTTAACTCGAACCCGGCAACTATTATGACCGATAAGCATCTTGCAGATGAGATATATCTCGAACCGCTAACGGCAGAAACAGTTGCCAGAATCATTGAAAAAGAACGCCCCGACAGTCTTCTTGCCGGCCTTGGCGGACAGACCGGTCTTACCATTGCCATGCAGCTGAGCCGAGACGGCACACTCGACAAATTCGGAGTGCATCTGCTCGGTACCGATATCGAAGCGATAGATAAGGCTGAGGATCGTGAGCTGTTCCGTGAAACGCTTCAGCAAATGGGGCAGCCGCTTATCCCGTCGGCTACCGCGGAGGATTTGGAAACAGCACTTTCTATTGCCGAAGAGATAGGTTATCCTGTCATAGTTCGACCGGCATTTACTCTTGGCGGAACAGGCGGTGGTATAGCTGAGAATGTCGATGAACTGCGTGTCATTGCCAAGAACGGCCTTGATATGTCACCGATATCACAGATATTGGTAGAAAAATGCATATCCGGATGGAAAGAGATAGAGTTTGAGACAATGCGCGACAGTGCAGGCAATGCTATTGCCGTCTGTTCCATGGAAAATCTCGATCCGGTCGGTATTCATACAGGCGATTCAATCGTTGTTGCACCGGCACTGACTTTGGCAGACAAGGAATATCAGATGCTTCGTTCTGCATCATTGGATATAATATCCGAGATAGGCATTGTCGGAGGCTGCAACTGCCAGTTCGCCCTTAATCCGGACAGCTTTGAATATGCCGTCATCGAAGTTAACCCCCGCGTTTCTCGTTCATCCGCACTTGCTTCCAAAGCAACCGGATACCCTATTGCAAAGATAAGCACGCGTATTGCTCTCGGCTACACACTTGATGAAATAAAAAATGACATAACAGGGAAAACATGCGCATGCTTTGAGCCTACACTCGACTATGTTGTTGTTAAGCTTCCAAAGTGGCCGTTTGATAAATTTGCCGGCTCCAGCCGAAAGCTCGGAACTCAGATGAAAGCGACAGGCGAGGTCATGGCTATAGCCCCCAACTTTGAAATGGCGCTGATGAAGGCTGTGCGCGGCGCCGAAATTTCCCTTGACACGCTTAATGTCGCTCCACTCAGCTCGGCATCGGTCACAGAACGTCTGCATGAGCAGAATGACCGCAGAATTTTCACTGTTTTTGAGGCGATAAAAAAGGGAATCAGCCTTGAGGAAATACACGATATAACAAAAATCGACTTCTGGTTCCTCAATAAAATAAAAAAGCTGGCTGATTTTGAGGCCAAGCTCTCCAACGGATTGAGTGATGAAATTTATCTGGAGGGTAAAAAACTCGGCTACACGGATGATGCACTTAAAAGACTGAGCGGTGCCGATATAAATAAGCCGCTTGACATGAGCTATAAAATGGTTGATACCTGCGGCGCAGAATTTGATGCACAAACGCCGTATTTCTATTCGTGTTATGAAAAAAACTGTGAGACCCGCAGCTTCCCACGCAGCGGAAAGCCTGTCGTTATGGTTCTCGGTTCAGGACCGATACGTATCGGCCAGGGCATAGAATTTGACTACAGCAGTGTCCATTGCGTCTGGATGCTTCGTGACATGGGATATGATGTCGTTATAGTAAATAACAATCCTGAGACTGTTTCAACCGACTATGATACAGCGGACAGACTCTATTTTGAACCGCTTACTCCCGAAGATGTCATGAACATCATAAAAGTTGAGAAACCGGTCGGAGTGGTTGTTGCATTCGGTGGTCAGACGGCAATAAAACTTACCCAGTTCCTTGATAAATCCGGCATTCAGATTCTCGGTACTTCGGCAGACAGCATAGATATCGCAGAAGACCGCAGCCGTTTTGATGCACTGCTTGAAACCTTCGGAATAAGCCGTCCGAAGGGAATGGGCGTGAAAACTCTCGATGAGGCTCTTGAAGCCGCTCAAAAACTCGGCTACCCCGTGCTTCTGCGTCCGTCATATGTAATCGGCGGACAGAACATGACAATTTCGCGTTCGCCTGAACAGACCGAGAAATATATGCGGACAATTCTCTCAGGCGGAATCGAAAACCCTGTGCTGGTTGACAAATATATACCCGGCATTGAGCTTGAGGTTGATGTTATATCCGATGGTGAGAGCGTACTGATTCCGGGCATAATGGAGCACATAGAACGCGCAGGCGTGCATAGCGGAGACTCCATTGCCGTGTATCCGCCATATAACCTCAGTGACAAGTTCCTGGATAAGATATGCTCCTGTTCGCAAAAGCTTGCACTTGCACTGGGTACAAAAGGCCTTGTTAATATACAGTATCTTATCTATCAGGATGAACTGTATGTAATCGAAGTGAATCCCCGTGCTTCACGTACCGTGCCTTATATAAGCAAAGTTACAAATGTCCCGATGGTTGATCTTGCCTCACAGATTATGCTCGGTGCAAAACTCAGCGATCTCGGTTATGGCAGCGGACTTTATCAGACACCGCCGTACTGTGCGGTTAAGGTGCCGGTGTTCTCGTTTGAAAAACTTTCAGATGCAAACTCCATTCTCGGACCGGAAATGAAGTCCACCGGCGAGGTTCTCGGCATAGGAAAAACTCTTGCAGAGGCCTTGTTCAAAGGGCTTACCGCGGCGGGTTTCAGAGTTCCGTCCCTTTACGGCGACAAGCGCCCGGGTGTACTGCTGAGCGTTGAAACAAATGACTATCAGGAAATAATAACGCTTGCGCGCCGCTTCTACGCAATGGGCTTGAAGCTTTACGCAACAACCGGTACTGCAGAAACGATAGCTGAGCTCGGAATTGAAGTAGCATCCGTCCGTAATGCCACGGAAAGCGATGAGCTTTATAAGCTTATGGAGAGCGGGGAGCTGTGCTATATCATTTACACCGGTGCAGTCAAGGATGCTACAATGGGCGATTATATCTCACTGCACCGCCGTGCAATGCAGCTTGGAATTCCGTGTCTGACATCCTTGGACACCGCGTCGGCTCTGGCTGAAATGATAGAAAGCCGATATACGCAGACAAATACGGAGCTTATCGATATAAATGCGATGCGCTCATGGCGGCAGCGCATTAACTTCACGAAAATGCAAAGCTGCGGCAATGATTATATCTTCATTGAAAACTTTGACGGTCAGATAAGCTGTCCGGAATCGTTGTGCATCAGTTTGTGTCAGGCACATTACGGTATAGGCGGTGACGGAATAGTCCTTATGGAGAAGTCAAACATTGCCGATGTCAAGATGCGTTCGTTCAACCGTGACGGCAGTGAAGGAAAAATGGCCGGCAATAACATACGCTGTGTCGGCAAATATGTTTATGACAGAGGCTATGTCCGCAGAGAATACATATCTGTTGAAACCTGCAGCGGAGTGCACAGACTCAGGCTCTTTGTCCGTGACGGCAAGGTCAATTCTGTTCTGGTAGATATGGGAAAACCTGAACTTAATGCATCAAACATACCCGCCGTTTGCGAAAACAGCACGATGCTCAACTATCCGCTCAATGTGGGCGGTAAGGAGTACATCGTAAACGGAGTGTCGGTTGGCAATCCGCACTGTGTGGTGTTCCGCAAGTCAATAGATGCACTTGACCTCGAGAAACTCGGACCTATGTTTGAATTCTCTCCTGCGTTCCCGGAGAGAACCAATACGGAATTCGTGCGAGTGGTCAATAAAACAACCCTGCGCATGCGTGTGTGGGAGCGAGGTAACGGGGAAACTCTTGCCTGCGGTACTGGCGCCTGCGCTGCCGTAGTTGCAGCTTGCGAGACAGGCCTGTGTGAAAAAGGCATGGATATAACTGTGAGTCTCCTCGGCGGTGATCTTATTGTCAATTACACTGATGACGGTATTACGCTCCTTGGCGATGCAACAGAGGTATATCAGGGTAGTTTCGAGTATTGATAATTCTCATATGAACGCAAAAAATCACCGGGGATATCTCAAAAAGGGATAACCCCGGTGATACTATATACACAAACCTTCAACTTGCTATGGCTACAAGTACGGCAGCGAACACAATGAGAAGAGAAAAACCAATCTCACCGGCCCAGACAACACGCAGCTGATCTTCAGATACCACAATGCCGTAGCTCTTCGGCTTCCTTTCCGGTGCCGCCGGTTCGCATTCTTCATCAGATGCTGAAGTTTCGTCTATATCCGATGCTTCTTCGACATATGTATTGTCATCCTCGGGTATGTCGTTTGCGCTGTCATCGTCGACACGGGAGGAGACTGACTTCTTTCGAAAATCGAACTTCGGCAGTGTAATATGAGGAAGAGACAGAGATACATCCGGTATTTTTATGTTTGGAAGATTAAATTTCATTTCACTTTTACACTATAATCTCAAAAACGGCGAGTATTAATATACCCGCCGTTTTGTATTTACAAATTACTCAGCCTCAGCCAAAGCCTTAGCTTCCTCGATAACCTTTTGCTGTACGTTACCGGGAGCTTCCTCGTAGCGAATGAACTTGCACGTGAACGAACCGCGGCCCTGGGTCATGGAGCGCAGGTCGATAGTATAAGAGCTCATCTCTGCCATGGGGACTTCCGCTTCAACTGTCTGCATGCCGTCTTCAGCATTCATGCCGAGAACAGTGCCGCGACGCTTAGAGGAAATATCGGACATGATATCACCGAGATTTGCATCGGGGATAGTTACCTGAAGCAGGCCGATAGGCTCAAGAATTGTGGGCTTGGCCTTGGGAATACCGTCCTGATATGCAAGTCGTGCAGCGGTCTGGAAGGCCATATCGTTAGAGTCAACAGGGTGGTAGGAGCCATCATACAGCGTCGCTTTCAAGCCGACCAGCGGATAACCTGCGAGGACGCCCTTCTGAACTGCGTTGCGCAGACCTTTTTCAACAGACGGGAAGAAGTTTTTGGGAACCGAGCCGCCGAAAACTTCTTCGGCAAAAATCATTTCGTCCTGCTCGTCCTGCGGCTCGAAACGAATCCAAACATCACCGAACTGACCGGAACCGCCGGACTGCTTCTTGTGGCGACCGTGTGCCTCAACTTTGCCCTTGATCTTTTCGCGATAGGCAACGCGTGCGGGCTTGAGCTCGGTTTCAACACCGAAGCGGCTCTTGAGCTTTGCACACAGAACATCTACCTGAATGTCGCCTGCACCGGAGATGACCATCTGGTGCGTCTCGGCATTGTTAACGAGAGTAAAGGATACATCTTCCTCGTTGAGTCTTGAAAGACCGCCGGCAACCTTGTCGTCCTGTCCCTTTGTTTTTGGCGAAATAGCCATTGAGTAGCAGGGATCGGGCATTTCCAGCGCGGGAAGCTCAACTTCGTTTTTGGGATCGCATACTGTATCGCCGGTTTTCCAGTCCATTTTGCCGACTGCAACGATATCACCGCAGCATGCCTCTTTGACCTCTGTTGTCTTTTTGCCGCAGATGGTGTACAGTCTGCCGAGCTTGTCTGTGCTGACAGCACGAACATTACGAAGCGAAAGGTCTGCGGTAATCTTGCCGGAAATGACCTTTACAAAGCTGTATTTACCGAACTGATCGGAAACGGTCTTGAAAACAAAACCGCAAACGGGCTCATTGGATTTGTCTTCGGGAGCAGGGACATAGTCGCATATTGCCTGCATTACTGCTTCAGTGCCGATGTTGGACATTGCAGCGCCGCATACAACTGGAACTACGCTGCGCTCAGCGATACCGGCCTTAATGCCTTCAACGATTTCATCATCAGTGAGTTCCATGGTGTCAAGGAACTTTTCCATAAGCTCTTCGGTGACTGCAGCAGCTTCCATAAGCTCCATACGCAATTCTTCAACCTTGTCAGCATCTGCTGCAGGAACAGCAACCTTTGCGGTTTTTCCGCCGTTTGTCTGGTATGCAGTGTTGTGAACAAGATCAATAACGCCTGTTCCATCGGACATAGGAATCATTACAGGGCAAACTGATGCACCGTATTTTTCTTTAAGTGCGGACAGAACAGCATAAAAATCGCCGTGCTCTTCGTCAATCTTGGAGATATAGAACATTGCAGGAACATTTGCAGCCTTCAGATATTTCCAGCTTCTCTCTGCGCCGACGGTGATGCCGTCCTTTGCCGAGCAGAAGATAACGCCGGCCTCGACAACGCGGATTGCCGCAAGGACATCTCCGACAAAGTCGAAGTAACCCGGACAGTCAAGTACATTGATTTTGCAGCCGCCGTAGTTTACCGGAGCGACTGAAGTTGCGATTGTAATCTGACGCTTGATTTCTTCAGCGTCGTAGTCGCAGACGGTGTTGCCGTCGGTGACCTTGCCCATGCGGTCGATAGCGCCGGTAGTGAACAGCATGCTTTCAGCAAGACTGGTCTTACCGCTGTTGCCGTGACCCATGAAGCAGATGTTGCGGATATTCTTGGTTTCGTAGCTCATGTGTTGCGTCCTCTCTTGAAAGATATATTAAAAATTTTAATTTCACACATAACAAATTAATTATACACTAACGGATATTTATTGGCAACATTTTTTTACGGAGTGCTTATTGTGAAACTCATTATGATTGTTATAAGCAGCCAGACCAGCAGATATGTGAGCGCAACCGCAACGCTTGGCAACGAGCTCAGACTGATAATGAACATAACGAGCATTCCGATAATCGCACTGGCAACGCATAGTGCGACATTCAGCTTTATGCGTTTAAAGAGCATTTCACCGTGGCGGGCAAGCTTAACAAGAGCTCCTAATCCTTCACGAGATATCAGTGCGGCAGGTTTGCTGTTTTCCGAAGGTTCTGCACCGGATATTTCATAGCGCTCAGAGTACGGCGGAAAGTCAAAGCCATCTGTTGGCATGTCAAACTTAACCGACAGCATCTGCGGCGTGATATTAAAGTCACGTACTGCAAATACGGCGTGCCGTCCCGAGCTCAGAAGGCTGTTTAATGCATCCTTTACATTGTCCGAGACGGTGTATTCCATCTCAAATACTCCGCAAATAATTCCGGCAACGGCAATATATACGCCGTTGTTAAGCACATATTTGTCCGGCAGAACAACGCCCATAAGCCGCATGAATGCGGCGTTTCCGCAGCATACATCTTCGCCGTCCACCATTGCCGTAAGACCGCCGCTCTCGTGGACGTCAAAAGCCTCTACGGGCATTAAAGTTCCGCCGGCTTTACGCAGAAGCTCGTTAAAGGGCTGTACCATTGAACTTCCCGACGCGGAGATTATACTGCCTGCAAATGAAATGATTTTTTCGGGCGGCATACCGGCAAAAACACGGGTACGGCTTATTTTCACGCATCCTTTCGGGAAAAGGTCGGTGTCTGTAACAACGATGTGCTTAGCTTTGCCGATATCGTAAAGTCCCGACCAGCCGGCTATTGTGGAGCTTGACTTAATCAGACTTTTTATTGATACGAAAAACGGCATAGGAAAGCTTATCAGCATAGCTATCGGTGCTGCGCAGACAAATATGCCGGACAGAACATGTGCGTACGACGAAAAGCTTTTGCCTATTGCGGCTGCAATAATGCTCAGCAATAGGGCGATTATCACAAGATACGGAGCAAGCACTCCGAATACGGATTCATCTATGCTGTCCTCTTCGGTGCGCCGAACAATGCCGTCAATAGACCTTCGGCCTTTTATCAGTGTAATATCTCCACCGGAGATGTCGGATTCTGCTGTTAATACATACGGGTGCTTAAGAGACACCGCAGTATTAAAAACTATTCTGTTGCTTCTTGCGTTCATTACGCAGCCGAGCAATGTAAACGCAATAGTGAGCGAGGGGATTGCGCAAAACGGTATAAGCTTATCGGAAACATTTGCCGCGGACAAAAATGCGTCTATCATACAAAACAGACATGACAGAACAATAAGCGCACTTGCGTGCGGCTTGAGCCTGACTATGCTCATAATGCCGGTTGTTATTATATCAAGACCGCATAGCATAACAGCAATCATCATTATGAGGCACACGGCACTTTTTACTCCGACATCATATAGAGCTCCGGGCACGGGAAGCCCATAGGATATGTATATCATCAGCGCACAAAGCACAAAAGAAATCCTTGTCCTCAGCCGCAGACCGGCAATGTGCCTGTCATAAAATTTCGCGGCCTGTTCAGCGGGCATCTCCTCTCCGAGCTCATCGGATTCGTAACCGGACTCGCCGGAAAAAATCTGGCTTTGCTTTATTTTCATTGCAACAAATGCAAGAGCGGATATAACAGGTACGGCAACGGCCTCGCGGAACGATTTGCGTTCTTTGCGCGGTTTTTCTTTTTTAGGTTCTGCTTCCTCGATAACGGTGTAATCCGCATCAGCGGCAAACTCGGATTCTTTATGCTCGTCTATGCCGGAGCCCTCATATAAATCCGGCTCAATCTCGTCCTGTGAAACCGTCTGGAAGCGAACCTTCGTCTGCTCGGAGACAGGTATCGGTTCATCGCCGGCCGAGATCGGTGCTTCTCTACGCTTTGTAGGTTCGGGTTCTTCGTCGGCGGAGCTTACATCCTCCTCATCTTCTGCCACTATTACTTGAGATGAGTCATCATCAATCAGAGCGGCCTCCTGATTTGGATTAGACGGCAAAGTTTCCGCTGCTTCCTGCTGCTTGAATTCCGCGATTATGCGGTCGACCTCGTCAAGAATTTCCGCCGCAGAGATGTTCTCGCTTTCATCGGCTTTAATTTCCGGTTCGGCGGCAACTTCACTTTTGTTTTCTCTTTTTTCAGCAATGGAAGGGAGAGAAGTGCCTTTGCCCTCGTCAAACTCAATTCTTATTTTATCGGGATTGATTTCAGCTGTCTCTTCGGAAACATTGTCCTCAGACTCAAATTCGGCAATAATCTCATCTTTGGAAAAGTCATATTCGTTTTCCACCTCTCCGCTTCCGTTAGGAGCCGGTTTAAAACCGTCACTGATAACAGCAGAGAGTACGTCGTTTCCTTTTGCTTCTTTTGATAACGAGCTGTCGCCCTGTATGTCAAACTTAAAAGACGGCTTTTCGGATGCGGGTTCTTCGTCAAGAGCACCGAATTCGCTCAGTATGCTGTCAAGATCAAATTCGAAAACAGCATGATTTTTATCAGATGAACTCATATGTTACCCTCATCAGCCTCTGCGCTGGCGCAGAACTTCGTACATTATTATTGATGCGGCTGCAGAAGCATTCAAAGAATTGATTTTGCCTGCCATCGGGATGTTTACGATAAAGTCGCAGCTTTCACGGACCAGTCTGCCCATGCCGTCACCTTCTGATCCGATGACAATGGCACATGAACCGGTAAAATCAGTGCTCCAGAGCTCACTGCTGCCGCCGGCAGCGGCACCGTAAACCCAAACGCCTTCGCTTTTGAGCTCCTTGAGTACAGACGGAATGTTGGGAACACGGGCAATCTTCATGTGCTCGGCTGCACCTGCCGAGGCCTTGCCGACTATTGCCGTCAGGCCTGCACTGCGGCGCTTCGGAATTATAACACCGTGTGCCCCCGCGCATTCGGCACTGCGGATTATCGCCCCAAGGTTGCGCGGATCACTGACTTCGTCGCAAACGATTATAAAAGGAGCCTCGTTTTTCTCTTTTGCAAGTGACAATATATCTGAAACCTCGCAGTAGTCGTTTACTCCGACAAGAGCAACGACACCCTGGTGTGCTTTCGTTACGGACATATTATCTAACTTGCGGCGGTCGGCATCTACAACGACTATACCGGCTTCACGCGCCTTTGAGGCTATGTGACCAAGCGTCTTGTCCGTCTCGCCCTTGGCAATAAATATTTTATCTATGCTTCTTCCGACACGAAGCGCCTCAATAACGGCGTTTCTTCCTTCGATTATATCATTTTTAATTTCTGAATTGTTTTCTCTGTTTTGCATTTTCTCACCTATGCTGATAATAATTCAAGCTACATTGTAACATATATACGCAAAACAATAAAGAGTAAATTTTTTGCGCAAAATTTTTTGTGGACATTACGACAAATTGGTTGTAATATGCACAGTAGCATACTATAGATAATTATGTCCTTCGAAAGGAAAACCAAATGAAAAAACTCAATAATAAGATTGATATGTTCTGCTATCGGCATCCGCGATTCGGTATTCCGAACCTTATGCTGTATATTGTCGTCATAAGTCTCGCAGTCTGGCTGCTCAGCATTATGGACAGCAGCAGAACGCTGATGAGTTACTTTGCATTTTCGCCTGAGCTGATACTAAAGGGACAGGTCTGGAGACTCATAACGTTTATGTTTATCCCGCAAAGCCTGAGCGTGTGGGAATTATTGTTCTTCTATTTTTACTATTGGATAGGCAGTATCCTTGAACACGAATGGGGAACACCGAGATTTAATATATTCATGTTCAGCGGTGTGCTGCTTACGATGATTTACGGCATGGTAATTTACCTGATTACAGGGCAGTCGGCAAGCATCGGAACATATTATATCTATCTTTCAATGTTCTTTTCCTTTGCAACGCTTTTTCCCGATACCCGCGTGCTGTTTATGTTTGTCATACCGATAAAAATAAAATGGCTTGCATATGTAAATGCCGCATTTTTCATTTTTGAAATGCTAGCAACGCAGTTCCCGTTCAATCTGCTCCCGCTTATTGCAATGCTTAACTACTTCATCTTCTTTGGCGCTGAGCTTATATCAAACATATCTTCTAACAGAGCTCAATATCGGCGCACGACGATTAATTTTAATCGGGAAAAGCAGAAAATGAAATATGAGCAGAATCAGAAGAGCTATAACTACAAATGCTGTGTGTGCGGCAGAACGGATACGGAGTTTCCGCATCTCGAATTTCGTTATTGCTCGAGATGCGCGGGATATCATTGCTTCTGTCAGGATCATATAAATAACCATGTCCATTTTACGGAATGATTGCACAGGGTGGGGAAAGATATGCAAAAACAGAAAAAAACCGGAGTAAAGACGATAATAGGCGCCATTGTTTTTGCCGCCCTTTTGGTTGTGCTGGTGTTTGTTGTAATGCAAGGAGTGCAGGCAAATAAAAATCTCCAGACCAAGATTGAGAGCCCAACCGTAACCGCCACTCCGACACCGACACCTACGCCGGAACCTACGCCTACTCCTGTAGGATTGGCGGATTTCTCACCGCATTCTGTCGACGGTACCGAGCCCGAACGGCTTATTTCAAGCACGGCCATCATGGTTGACGGAGAAGTTGTAGAAGAATACGAAAGCGATTACGAGATTAATTTTGACCTTCCGGAAAAATATACGGAGCTTGAGGGCGTTATAGGCTTCCGCGGAGATAACTACCGCACCGGTGCAGCCTACGGCACGGCAACCGTCAGCAGCAAAACGCTCAGTAAGGCATGGGTCAAGTCGACAAGCGGATTGAGCGACACAGACGGCACATATTGGTCCGGCAGCGGTTGGACCGGGCAGCCTCTTATTGTCAAGTGGCCTGAGGCAACACGAAAGAACATGACTGCAATGTATGAGTGGGCGCGTGAAAAGGAAGACCTCGTAGAGGTGATATACGCCACGCTTGACGGACATGTTTATTTCTACGAGCTTACAACAGGTGAATATACAAGAGACCCGTTAAATCTCGGATATAACTATAAAGGTGCAGGCGCACTTGATCCGCGCGGCTATCCGATACTTTATGTCGGCTCTGGCGTCGACAGCGTAAACGGCAAAAGCCGTGTTATGGTTGTAAATCTCATCGACAACAGTGTTATGTTCGAGTTCGGCCAAAATGAAAGTTTTGCAAACCGTGCATGGCATATGTTCGATTCGTCACCGCTTGTAAGTGCAGATACCGACCAACTTATATATCCGGGAGAGAACGGTATATTATACATAATTCACCTCAACACAAAATATAACGAGCAGACAGGTGAGCTTTCGGTAGATCCGGACAACATTGTTAAATGGAAATATAACAGCACCCGCAGCGGAAGTCAGTATTGGCTCGGTGTTGAATCATCTGCGGCAATAATAAACAATTATATTTTCCTCGCCGATAACGGAGGAAACCTTATGTGCCTTGACCTGAATACGCTGCAGCTTGTCTGGGTCCAGGATGTACTTGATGATACAAACTGTTCTCCTGTCGTGGATGTTGAAGACGGACATGCCTATATCTATATAAGCACTTCGTTCCACTATGGCTGGCGTTCATATTCAACCGCGTCGGTACCTATATTCAAGATTGATGCGGAAACCGGTGAGATTGTCTGGCAGACAGAGTATACTTGCTACACCGTGCAGGATCTTTCCGGCGGTGTGCAGGGCACAATAGCGGTTGGCAAAAATAATCTCTCAGATATGATATTTGTGCCTATTGCGCGTACACCGGGGGCAAGTTCGGGCACACTCGTAGCCTTGAAAAAGGACAGCGGCGAGAAAGTCTGGGAGAAAGAAACCTCAATGTACAGCTGGAGCTCTCCTGTAGATTTCTATGATGCCGACGGCAACGGCTATATACTTTACTGCAACTCCGGCTTCTATATGTTCCTGATAGACGGAAAAACAGGCGAAGAGCTCGACTATATGAACCTCGGCGGCAATATTGAAGCCTCACCGGCTATGTACGGAAACTATGCAGTAGTAGGTACGCGTGCAATGCGCACCTATTGCATACAGGTCAATTGAAAACATAAGAAAATAATAGCATTTGTATTATGCATAAAGTGAAGGAAGGATAAGCAAATGAAATACGCGATTTTCTATTTCAGTCCCTGCGGCGGCACAAAAACCGTTGCAGACATCATCAGCAGGGAGCTTGGCGATGCTCCTATGCAGGAATTGACGACCCCGAGCATGAATACGGTAATTGATCACGATACGCTGACATTTTTCTGCGTTCCTGTTTACGGCGGCAGAATTCCCAAGCCTATGTATGACCGCATGTCAATAATTAAAGGCGACAACACGCCCTGCGTCCCGGTTGCTGTTTTCGGAAACCGTGCAGTTGACGATGCATTGCTTGAAATGAGCGATTTGGCGGCAAAGAGCGGATTCGTAACTGTTGCCGGATGTGAGATGGTTGCGCCGCACTCAATAGACCCGCAATTCGGCGCAGGCCGTCCTGATGAAAGCGATAAGGCAAAGCTGCACGCATTCCTTGAGAAGCTTAAATCGGCCGAGAGCTTCAAACCGGTACAGATGCCCGGTGATCCGGAGTATGCAAAGAAAAAAGTAGCTTCGCTGCCCTTATATCCGGTTGCGTCAAAAGAATGTTCCGGCTGCGGTATTTGCGAGAAATACTGTCCGGCAGGAGCAATTAAGGGCAAACATATGCGAACTGTTCCGACCAAGTGCATTAACTGCATGAGATGCGTAAACATGTGCTCAACCGAGTCACGCAAGGTTCCGGCGGCAATGCGTTTGGCGGCCCATCTTACGCTCAAAAAATTGTGCTCAGATCGTAAGGAACCGAATTTTTATCTCTAAAATGGTTTGATGTTGTAAATCTGCGAAATAATTGACAATTGGATGTTGTCTTTTGACAGATGAATATGATATACTGAACAAAGATTTGCAGAATGCCGAAATAATATAAAGACAGAAGAAACAGGGAAGGAGCTACATATGGCTAGAGAAAAAATTATTGCGCTCGGTAAGAAGATAACCGACCGCGTCCCCCAGAAACTCGGACTTGAGAAAATCACCGAGACAGACCCCGAATATTACGGTCTGGAATGTGTTATATCCGATGAAGAGGCGGATATTGCACTGGCAATGGATGTTCGCAAACCTATTACTCCGGAAAAGCTTGCCGAAAAAACGGGAAAACCCGTTGAATATCTTCGCGAGAAGATGGAAGCTATGGCTTATAAGGGACTTTTGGAGTACAACTACGATACCCCTGACGGAAGCCGTCAATATGTTCTGCCTATCTTTGTCCCCGGCTCGGCGGAGCTTATGAACATGAACCTCGAGCAGGTTGAAGCGTATCCGCAGATTGCAAAGTTCTTCGAGCGTATGGCTTATTTGCCGCTTACAAAGATTACCGCACTGGTACCTCCCGGAGGCGACGGTATCGGCATGCATGTCATTCCTGTAGAGAAGGCCATCCCCGCAACTAACGAGTCTGTCAGCGTTGAGCATATTTCACACTGGCTGAAAAAATATGAGGGTCAGCTCGGCGTCGGATACTGCTCCTGCCGTAATGCAATGCGCATAATGGGAGAAGGCTGCGGCGAAATGCAGGAAGAGCTGTGCATAGCAGTCGGCACCTTTGCAAGATACTGTGTTGAAACTGGCAAAGGCCGCAAAATTACATACGAAGAGGCTATGCGTATTCTTCAGCGTGCCGAGGAAAACGGATATGTCCATCAGATAACCAATATCGACGGTGAAGACAAGATATTTGCTATCTGCAACTGCGCACTCGGCTCCTGCTTTGCACTGCGTACATCTCAGCTCTTTAACACTCCGAATATGTCTGCTTCCGCATACCGCGCACATGTAGATAAAGAGAAATGTGTTGCCTGCGGTAAGTGTGTCGAAGTTTGCCCTGCAGGCGCAGCCAAGCTTGGCCAGAAGCTTTGCACAAAGGACGGCCCTGTTGTTTATCCCAAGCAGCCTCTGCCCGATGATAACCACTGGGGCGAGCACATGTGGGATCCCGACTATAAGAATAACAACCAGAAGAACTGCCACGAGAGCGGCACAGCCCCCTGTAAGGCCGCATGCCCGGCACATATTGCCGTCCAGGGATATATCAAGATGGCAGGCGAGGGAAGATATCTGGATGCTCTCAAGCTCATAAAGAAGGATAACCCGTTCCCGGCAGTCTGCGGCAGCATCTGCAATCGCCGTTGTGAGGACGCCTGCACACGCGGCCAGCTTGACCGTGCAGTTGCAATTGATGAAATCAAGAAGTTCATTGCAGAAAAAGAGCTCAGCGAGAAGACCCGCTACATCCCGGAAAAGCGTCGTCATAAAACTCCGGATACAGACTATGTCGAGAAGATTGCAATCATCGGCGCAGGTCCTGCCGGCATGAGCTGTGCTTATTACCTTGCCGAAATGGGCTATGCAAATGTTACCGTTTTTGACCGCAATCCGGCTCCCGGTGGCATGCTGACTCATGGTATACCGTCCTTCCGCCTTGAGCGCAAGGTAATCAATGCCGAGATTGATGTCCTCAAAAAGATGGGTGTCAAGTTCAAATGCGGTGTTGAAGTCGGTAAGGACATAACCATCGAAGAGCTTCGCAAGAAAGGCTATAAGGGCTTCTTCGTTGCTATCGGTGCACAGAAGTCTTCCAAGCTCGGTGTTGCCGGCGAAGATCTTAAGGGCGTTTACGGCGGTGTTGATTTCCTGCGTGAAGTTAACCTCGGAAATAAGGTCGAGATAGGCAAGAAGGTTGCGGTTATAGGCGGCGGCAATGTCGCAATGGATGTTGTTCGCACGGCAGTAAGACTCGGCGCGGAGGAGACCTATATAGTTTACCGCCGCTCGGAAGAAGAAATGCCCGCAGATAAGGAAGAAGTTGCAGAAGCAATGGCAGAGGGCGTAAAGTTCTGCTATCTCAATGCACCTGTCGAGATTACCGGTACCGCCGCAGGCAAAGTCAACGGACTGAAGGTCGAGATTATGGAGCTCGGTGAGCCTGACGAGAAGGGCAGAAGGAAGCCTGTCGGCACCGGCAAATATAAGACGCTTAAGGTCACATCCGTTATCGGCGCAATCGGTCAGACAATCGATTGGGGAACCCTTGATATCGGCGAACTTAAGACAGCTGCCAAGGGCACTGCAATGGCAGACCCCGTAACGCTTCAGACGGCACAGAGCGATATCTTTGTCGGCGGCGACTGCTACACCGGACCGAAGTTCGCAATTGATGCAATAGCAGCAGGCCGCGAAGGCGCAATCAGCCTTCACCGCTATGTCCACAAAGGACAGAGCCTTACCCTGGCCCGCAATCCTCGCGATTTCTACGAGCTCGATAAGGACAATGTCGTTATTGATATCAATTGTTTCGATGCACCGGTTCGCCAGGAAGTCAAGCATGATCCGCGCAAGGCTAAGACCATGAAGAATGACCGCATTACCTTTACCGAGGAGCAGGTCAAGGCCGAAGCCAGCCGCTGCCTTGGCTGCGGTGTGACAATTGTCGACCAGAATAAGTGCATCGGCTGCGGCCTGTGCACAACTCGCTGTGAGTTTGATGCAATCCATCTTCACAGAGATCATCCTGAGGCAAGCAAAATGGTCAGCACGGACGATAAATATCTGCCTCTGGCCATGTATGCGGCAAAGCGCGGCGTAAAAATTAAAATCAAAGACCTCAAGGAAAAACTTGCAAAGTAATACATCGGAGGAACTTATCCATGCATGAGCTTGGAACAGTGTTTTATGTCATAAAGGAAGTCGAAAAGCTCTGCGACGAGAATAATCTCACCAAGGTAGGCAGTGTGACGCTCCAGATAGGTGAGGTCAGCGGTATAATACCGGAATACATCATCGATTGCTGGAACTGGGCTGTTAAGGAGTCGAAATATATGAAGGAAGCCGAGCTCAAGGTTGAAAATCTTGAGGCAGTCACCTTCTGCGAGGACTGCAAACAGACCTATCCAACGGTGAAATATGCAAAGGTGTGTCCGTATTGCCAAAGCGAGCATACTTACCTCGTCACCGGCAACGAATACATCATAAAAGAAATCGAAGCAATGTAGACTAAATCGAAAAGCTCCCGTCAACCCGACGGGAGCTTTTGGCATAACAAGGCGGTAATATGCCCATATTTATGGAGCGTAGCTGCCATAAATCCTGCCATTGTCAAAAGAGGGTGCGCATCGTAATTGCGCACCCTCTTGGGCTTAGTTCCTTAATATGTTCGTAATATGCAATTCAAAGATCAAGCGTTTTTGTATGCCTTAAAGTGCATTGGTTTTGCCGACCAAGGCTGAAAGGTCAACATACTGCGCAGGATCGTCGGCGACGGTTTCATCGGTTTTCTCTTCAAAGTCGCGGTACATTGCAAGACCTGTACCGGCGGGGATGAGCTTGCCGATAATAACATTCTCTTTCAATCCGACAAGGTGGTCTACCTTGCCCTTTATTGCGGCTTCCGTGAGGACTTTTGTGGTCTCCTGGAAGGACGCTGCCGACAGGAAGCTCTCCGTTGCCAGGGAGGCCTTTGTTATACCCATGAGTAGCTGAGTATAGGTTGCCTTGCTGAGACCTTCTTCACCTGCTTCAATGCGTTCATCAATCTTGCGGTTTGCCGCTTTGAGCTCGCCGATATCAACAGTTGCACCTGAAAGCAGGTCGGTGCTGCCGGAATCCTCGATTCTGACCTTACGCATCATCTGACGAACAATAATCTCGATGTGCTTATCGTTGATATCAACGCCCTGCTGACGGTAAACCTTCTGGACTTCCTGGATGATGTATGTACGAACACCCGGACGACCATACTGGTCATCGTCGATGCCGCGGATGCGAAGAACATCGTGGGGGCTGAGAGCACCGCTGGTGAGTTCCTGGCCTTTGTCAACATGATCGCCGTTCTTGACCAGAATACCGGCAGAGTGAGGCACGGTGTAGACCTTGACCTCATTTTCCTCTTCGCTTACGACGCTGATTGCAAACAGTGCGCCTTTCTTAGTTTCCTCGATGGAAACAGTACCGGATATTTCGGACAGAACTGCCATTTTCTTAGGTTTGCGGGCCTCAAACAGCTCCTCAACACGGGGAAGACCCTGAGTGATATCGTCGCCGGCAACGCCGCCTGTATGGAATGTACGCATGGTAAGCTGCGTGCCGGGTTCACCGATTGACTGAGCAGCTATTACGCCGACTGCCTCGCCTGCGCTGACAGGCTGGCCGATTGCAAGGTTTATACCGTAGCAGCGAGCACATACACCGGTGCGCGCTTCACAGGACAATACGCTGCGTATCAGAACACGATCAATTCCGTGAGCTTCAAGAACATCTGCATCTGCCGGCATAAGCATATGGTCAGTGTCAAACAGAACCTCGCCGGTCTGCGGATCACAGATGGGAACGGCCGGGAATCTGCCGTGGATGCTGACGCCAAAGGACTGCACCATCTGACCTTTTTCGTAAACTGCGGAAGCCCACACACCTTCATGCGTGCCGCAGTCGGTCTCGCGGATAATAACATCCTGGCAGACATCGACCATTCGACGGGTAAGGTAACCGGAGTCAGCCGTACGAAGAGCGGTATCGGCAAGTCCCTTACGTGCGCCTCGGGATGAGATGAAGTATTCCAGAACGCTAAGACCTTCACGGAAGTTTGCCTTGATAGGAATCTCAATGGTCTTACCGGAGGTGTTCGCCATAAGTCCGCGCATACCTGCCAGCTGACGAATTTGGTTCATTGAACCACGAGCACCGGAGTTTGCCATCATGTAAATAGGATTGTATGTATCCAGGCAGTTTTGCAGGGCGTTGGTGACGTCCTTTGTTGTCTTTTCCCACTCGGATACAACGAGACGATAGCGCTCATCATCCGTAATAAAGCCGCGCTTAAACTGACGCTCGATTGCGATAACCTTGTTTTCGGTTTCACTGATAAGGGTTTTCTTTGCTTCAGGAACAGTCATGTCCGCAATGGAGATGGTGATTGCACCCTTGGTGGAGTATTTATAGCCCATTGCCTTGATGCCGTCAAGCACTTCGGCTGAAATGGTGAAGTCATGCTTCTTGATGCAGCGGTCAATGATATCACCGAGCTGCTTCTTGCCGACCTGGAAGCTTATCTCATAATCAAAGACATGTGCAGGATCGCTTCTGTCTACATATCCGAGATCCTGAGGAATCTTCTCGTTGAATATAATTCTGCCGACAGTGCTCTCAATAACTCTGGTCTTTTCAATTCCGTCAAATGTCTTTGTTACGCGAACAAGGATAGGTGCGTGCAGACCGACCTCACCCTGACTGTATGCCATAACGGCCTCGTTAGGATCGCGGTAGATAAGCAGAGGCTTATAGCTCGGCACTTTAACGCCTTCAGCTTCCGCCTTTTCCTCAGCCGCGACGAAATCATCACCGTCTACAATCTCACCGGAAGGAAGATCGGTATCGCCGGAATCGACAACAAACACGCGTTCTGCGCCCTTTTCGGCCTTTCCGATGCGCTTCATAGTGAGGTAATATGAACCGAGGATCATATCCTGCGTAGGAACGGTTACAGGGTGACCGTCCTGAGGACGCAGAAGGTTATTTGCAGAGAGCATAAGAATTCTTGCTTCTGCCTGTGCTTCGGCTGACAGAGGAACATGGATTGCCATCTGGTCACCGTCAAAGTCTGCGTTGTACGCGGTGCAGACCAGAGGATGAAGCTTGAGTGCGCGGCCCTCGACAAGGATAGGCTCAAAAGCCTGGATACCGAGTCTGTGCAGGGTAGGTGCACGGTTGAGAAGCACGGGGTGCTCTTTAATGACGACCTCAAGTGCGTCCCAGACCTCGTTAAGCTGCTTGTCGACCATTTTCTTTGCGGACTTTATGTTGTTTGCGACACCGTCCTCAACAAGCTTCTTCATGACAAACGGACGGAAGAGCTCTATTGCCATTTCCTTCGGAACACCGCACTGGTAGATCTTAAGGTCAGGACCGACAACGATAACGCTACGTCCGGAGTAGTCAACGCGCTTACCAAGAAGGTTCTGGCGGAAACGTCCCTGCTTGCCCTTGAGCATATCGG
>CAVAPG010000027.1:0-20234 GCA_963590435.1 bacterium | reverse complement strand
CCAGACCGACTGCAGAACCGATAGCGGCCATCAGGAAACCAAAGTTGGAGCCAAACGAAGCGCGATTGTTTTCCATATCTTTCTCTCCTTTGTAAAAATGCTTTCGCAATTGCTTTCGCTGAGCTCATTCTATCTGTTAAAAAATTGATTACAATAGCCTTTGCGGCATATTAACCCGTTCTTAATGCCGAGACATAATCTCTTTACGAAAATTTACGGACAACACCTTGAATTTGGAAATAGTTTATTCATAAACTCGGTCAAATCAGCCATTGAAGACCCCTGAATAATAACTATTTGTTAACAAAACGGCAAATTCCGCATAAATTCTCTTAACGAATTGTTAAAACGATGACAGTTAAGAGCGTATTAAAAAAATTAATATCCATATAAACTAATATGCAGACAGCAAAAAATGCACCCGCCGAAAACGGGTGCATATGACATGTTATGATATAAAAACTGCTCGCAATCAGACGCAGTCCACATTGACCGTGTAGGAGAGCTTTTCGGTGAAGCTGCTGTCGGTTTTGCCGGTTATGAGTGCATTGCAGTCGCGCAGATTTACGATGTGTGCAATCGAGCGCTTGCCGAGCTTTGAGGAGTCGCACAGGACATATTTGTGCTTCGCGTTTTTCAGCACCGCGCTTTCAACGGCCGCCACCGCGATGTTGTCGCTGTAAACATCGCCGTTTTCGTCAATGGCGTCGCAGCTTATGAAGGCATAGTCCACATCGATGCCGTTGAAGAAATTAAAGGCCTCGTTGCCGATGATAGTGCCCGTGGCGCTTCGGATTATGCCGCCGCAGATGTGCACGTCAAGCGAGGCACAGTGGGCAAGGAAGTCTGCCGCCTGCATGGAGTTTGTGTATATGGTTGCCGAGTTCATGTCATCGAGAAGATTGCTCAGCGCATAGACCGTCGTGCCGCTGCCGAGCGATATCGAATCACCGTCATGGACAAGCTGACGCGCCCTTGTTGCGATACGCCGTTTTTCCGAAACGCTTTTGTGCAGCTTGCTCTCGAAGGTCTCGTCGGGGAAGCGGTTTGCGGACATGACTCCGCCGTAGGTGCGTATTATAAGCTTTCTGCTCTGCATATCCGCAAGCTGCTTGCGAAGCGTCGAGACGGAGATGCCGAGGTTTTCGCTGAGTGCGTTGACTGACATTTCACCGCGGCTTTCGAGTATGCTGATGATTTTCTGTTCGCGAATACCGGTCTTCATATTTATCGCTCCTAAGTACCAAAATTCGTGTTTTGTCCGTTTTCAATCATTCTCTCGACTCGATTATATGACGAGAGTGTAGAAAAATAAAGAGTTTTTTTATAAAAAATCGACAAAAATTCGTGGATATTGCGCTCAAAAGCAAAATTGTTTTGCGCGTTGTACGCAAAAATGCGGCAATCTTCGTCTTCGCTCGGTTTGAACGGCGTTCTGCGAGTTGACTAAAACGCAAAACTGAATTATTTTTATAATGTAAACAAAGACAGCGTGGAGATGTCCGTTTTGCAATCCACAGCTTGTTTATAATTATAGTAAGGAGACGAAGAAAAATGAAACCTGAGATAATAATCATGCTGACGCACCATGATGTAACAGTAAAGGACGCAGGCGAGATATTCGAGCAGTGCAAGGATCTGCCGGTAAAGTTCTGGGGCTTCAAGAACGTAGGACTGCCGAAGGATGAGATGAAGAAGGTAGCAGGCGCAATGAAGGCAGCCGGCAAGACAACCTTCCTCGAGGTCGTAACATATGACGAAGCAAGCTGCCTTGACGGAGCACAGACAGCAATAGACTGCGGCTTTGACTATCTCATGGGCACAGTGTACTACGACTCCGTAGCAAAGCTTCTTAAGGAAAACGGCATGGCATATCTTCCGTTCGTCGGCAAGGTATCCGGCAGCCCGAGCATCCTCGAGGGCACAAACGAGGAGATTATCCAGAACGCAAAGGACCTGATGGCAAAGGGCATCAAGGGCTTCGACATTCTTGCATACCGTCACGTAGTGGACGGCGAGAAGCTGGCACGCGAGTTCTGCGCAGCAGTTGACGCCGAGATCTGCGTAGCAGGCTCAATAAACAGCTTTGCACGCATCGACACCATGTTTGAGATCGGACCCTGGACCTTCACGATGGGCTCTGCTCTGTTCGAGAAGAAGTTCGTTGCCGACGGCAGCTTCCGCGATAACCTCAAGGCCGTTGCCGATTACATGGCAAGCAAATAAGCTTGCAAAGCATGATAAAGTAGTCCGAAAAGCAATATCGACAGGGAGGAATTTTATCATGACAGAACTTACAATAGGCCAGGCCCAGAAGATGACCGCCCCCGCGCCGTTTGCCCTGCTCACCTCGGCAGACGAGGCAGGAAAGACCAACATCATGGCGGTTTCATGGTGGACATATCTGAGCAACCGTCCGGCAAAAATCGGCGCTTGCCTTAGCAATAAGGGCTACAGCGGCGGAAATATCCGCGCAGGCGGCGAGTTTGCACTGTGCATTGTAGATGAAAAGCTGAAGGACGCGGCACTTCGCTGCGGCACCTGCTCCGGCCGGAACACCGACAAGGCCGCCGAGTTCGGCATTGAGCTTGTCGGCGCAAAGGAAATTAAGCCCGAGGTCGTTGAGGCAAGCAAGGTCGTCTTTGAGTGCAGACTCAGCGACATGCTCGAAATCGGCGATCACACATTCTATGTTGCCGATGTCATCGCAATATACGGCGATGAGAGCAAAAAGCAGCTTTACGCCTATGACGGCTACGGCCGCCTCGCAACGGCAGTCGAGGGCTGACAGCTCCGCCGGATTGGATAATTGAATAAATAAACTTACACGGAGTGCGCGATGCACTCCGTGTTTTCGCGTTAAGAAGCATATGTACCGTTTTAACAGTTGCGACACAGCTTTTTTGTGAAAAACAGCGAATAAATTGTAATAAACATAAAAAACGAATGAGGAATTTGTTAAAAATGCCCCAAGCTTTCGCAAATGGGGGTGTAAAAATTAACGGTCCATTTTTGTGAGATATGTAAAAAACGGCTGGTCAAAACGCGCATTTTCGGCCCGAAATGAGCGAAATGCGAAAAGCTAATTTATCATTGCCAAGTCGGGCATAACACGCGCTTTTTGAGCGCGTGTTTTTTGTTTACAATCATTTGATTATGAAATATTATTGTTTCAGTAGGAATTTAAAAAGTACGAAAAAATAAAGAAAATTATAGTAAGGAGACGAAGAAAAATGAAACCTGAGATAATAATCATGCTGACGCACCATGATGTAACAGTAAAGGACGCAGGCGAGATATTCGAGCAGTGCAAGGATCTGCCGGTAAAGTTCTGGGGCTTCAAGAACGTAGGACTGCCGAAGGATGAGATGAAGAAGGTAGCAGGCGCAATGAAGGCAGCCGGCAAGACAACCTTCCTCGAGGTCGTAACATATGACGAAGCAAGCTGCCTTGACGGAGCACAGACAGCAATAGACTGCGGCTTTGACTATCTCATGGGCACAGTGTACTACGACTCCGTAGCAAAGCTTCTTAAGGAAAACGGCATGGCATATCTTCCGTTCGTCGGCAAGGTATCCGGCAGCCCGAGCATCCTCGAGGGCACAAACGAGGAGATTATCCAGAACGCAAAGGACCTGATGGCAAAGGGCATCAAGGGCTTCGACATTCTTGCATACCGTCACGTAGTGGACGGCGAGAAGCTGGCACGCGAGTTCTGCGCAGCAGTTGACGCCGAGATCTGCGTAGCAGGCTCAATAAACAGCTTTGCACGCATCGACACCATGTTTGAGATCGGACCCTGGACCTTCACGATGGGCTCTGCTCTGTTCGAGAAGAAGTTCGTTGCCGACGGCAGCTTCCGCGATAACCTCAAGGCCGTTGCCGACTACATGGCAAGCAAATAATAAACCGTAATTAACTGCCCGTGATGCAGATTGAAATTTTATAGGGAGGTTCTACACTCGTGGAAGAAAACAACAAACTTAAAAAAGCCCTGACCGCCGCAGGCATATGGTCTGTTGCAGTCGGCGCGGTAATTTCCGGCAGCTACTATGGCTGGAACTACATTGCATCCGAGACTAACTTCACAGGCTGTCTCATAGCAATGGCAATCGCAATCCTGTTCTATGTTCCGTTCGCATTCATGTTCGCAGAGCTTGCAACCGCAATCCCCAGCTCCGCAGGCCCCGCAGCCTACACCGAAAAGGCCTTCGGCCGCGGCGCAGGCTTCTTCGCAGGCTTCAGCTATCTTGTTGAATCCCTGTTCTGCACACCCGGTATCTGCATTGCAGTCGGTGCGTATGTCCACACCCTGTTCCCGGCAGTTCCGGCAGTCGTTGCATCCGTTGTTGCATACCTGATATTCCTGTTTATCAACATGCGCGGCATCGAAGCCGGCCAGGCCATCGGCCTTGTCGTCACCATCATCGGTGTTGTCGGCGTTGTGTTCTATGCCTGCATCGGTCTGCCCCGCGCAGACTTCAGCCTGCTGGGCCAAATGGGTGAGCTCGGCGGCGTAAAGGGCATCTTCGTTGCAATCCCCTACGCAGTATGGTTCTTCCTCGCATTTGAGGCAGGCGGCATGGGCGCCGAGGAATGCAAAAACCCCTCCAAGGACATCCCCAAGGGCTTCATCGTCGGCATCTTCACTCTGCTTGTCGGCGGTCTGCTTATGCTCGTGACCACATTCTCTCTCCTGCCTAAGGAAGAGCTTCTTAAGAACGACGCACCTATCGCAAACGTCATCAATCACCTCTTCGGCGAGGGCAGCACGATGAGTATCGTCTTCATCGTCATCGCAATGATAGGCCTTATCGCTTCCCTTAACGGAATCATCATCGGCCAGTCCCGTCAGACCTACGCTCTGGCACGCTGCAAGTGCCTGCCCGGCTTCCTCGGCAAGCTCGATAAGAACGGCACCCCCATCAACGCTCTGCTGACCACCTCAGTTATCGGCATCGTTCTCACCCTCATCGGTTCCGTTGACGTTATCGTTGTCATCGCAGGCATCGGTTCGGCATTCATGGCTCTGTGCTGCTTCGCTTCCTGGATCAAGCTCGGCAAGGACCAGAAGGATATGCCCCGTCCCTACAAGTGCCCCAAGTGGCTCGGCTACCTCGGCATTCCTTTCTGCGTTATCGTCGCAGCAGCTTCCATCTACAGCGCAGTTGCAGGCAAGTCTCCGCTGCTGTGCATCATCGCCTTCGGCTTCTTTGTCGTCGCAATGATTTACTACGCGGCAGTCTGCAAGAACAAGAAGGGCACATTCCTCGTCGAGCCCGAAGATCAGGACTGATATCAGACCCGGCAATATCATAAGTAACTAAAACGCCATAGCGGCATCGTCAAATGGCGATGCCGCCTTGCAATTTTCATAAAAAGGAGAAAAAATATGAGTTACGTAATCGGCGTTGACCTCGGTACGCAGTCGCTCAAGGGTCTGCTTGTCAATCCCGAAGGTAAAATAATCGCAGAAGCCACCTGCGCGCACGACCCCATATATCCCAATCCCGGCTGGGCAGAGCAGCCCGTCGAGGATTATCTTCACTCCTTCACGACCGTTATAAAGCAGCTCGTCGCCGACGGCGGCATTGATCCTGCGGACATCGGCACGATAGGCATGGACGCAATAAACGACTCGGTCATCGCAGCCGACGAAAACGGCAATGCGCTTATGAACTGCATCATCTGGCTCGACCGCCGCGCAGAGGCGGAGACGGCGGAGATCGCAAAGATTATAGATCCGGCGCGTGTATTCGAGGTTTCCGGACTTAATCTGGACTCGACCCACACCGCGGCAAAAATGCTGTGGATAAAGAAAAACAGACCGGAGGTCTATGCCAAGGCAAAATACCTGCTGAATGTTGACAGCTATATGGTATACTGGATGACAGGCGTCGCCGCCGTTGACTATGCTCAGGCATCGGCATCAATGATATATAATGTCGCCGAAAAGACATGGTCACCCGAAATTGCAAATGTGTTCGGCCTTGATCCCGAGCTTCTCGGCAAGATAGTAAAGGCAGAGACGATTGTCGGCAATCTGTCCGACGCCGCGGCACGCCGCCTCGGCCTTACGACCAAAACCAAGGTTATCTGCGGCACGGGCGATGAGCACAGTGCCTGCCTCGGTTCGGGCCTTGTAAAGCCCGGCATGGTCTGCGATATCACCGGTACAGCCGAGCCCGTTGCGGGAACATCGGCAAAGCCCGTTTTCGATAAGAAGGGCCTCGTTGAGACTCACCATTCGGCTGACTCCCGCCTGTGGCTGATTGAAAACCCCGGCTTCGTGTCCGGCGGCTCGACGAGATGGTATAAGGATACCGTTCTGCGCCTGCCCAACTACGATCTTATGAACACTCAGGCAAAGCGCAGTCCCATCGGCGCAAACGGCATAACCTTCCTGCCGTGCATGGGCGGCGCAATGACCCCGACTTGGAACGGCTGCGCACGCGGCACATTCACAGGCCTTACCCTCAGCCATACGCTTGACGATATGTCACGCGCGGTGTTTGAAGGCATTTCCTTCGGCCTGAAGGACAATGTTGACAGATTTGAAGAGATCGGCATGGACTGCTCAAGCGTCCGCATAGTCGGCGGCTCGACCAAATCCCCGTTCTGGTGCCAGATGAAGGCCGATGTTCTCGGCAAACCGCTGGTTGCCACAAAGAACCCCGAGGGTGCGGCAATCGGTGCGGCAATGCTCGCATCCGTTGCAGAGGGCAACTTTGCAAATCTCGATGAGGCCGCGGAGGCAATGGTGGAGCTCGGTGCGACATATGAGCCGGATCTGAGCAAAAAGGCCGCATATGATGAGGCATATGCACGCTATTACGAGTGCTACTACACCATGGAGCCGTTCTTCAATAAGTATTATAAAGCATAAAAAGCATAAAGAAGGAAGTAATAAAAATGCTTGACAATCGTTTAATCGAAGCTGACGCAACAAAGCTTGACGAGCTGCGCGAGATACTCAAGGCGCAGGAAAATTCCGAAAAGCTGTGCGGCATCGGTATGAAGGAAATTCACATTGAGCACGGCGCGGCCGCAAAGGTCTGCCAGGCGGTAAAGAGCCTTACCGACGGAAAGAAGGTCCTCATGGTAACAGGCCCTACCGAGATAGTCGATGTGGACGGAAAGAATGTTAAGGAAGCGGTCAAGGCATATCTTGACGCAGAGTATGATGTTGAGTGGCTTGTGATAAGCGAGCCGGACAGTATAGTTCACGCAACGCCCGAGAACGCCGCAAAAATTCAGGCGCATTTTGAGGGCAAGGACGCAGTCGTCGGCATCGGCGGCGGCACAATCTGCGATCTGTGCAAGTATTCCACGCATTATTACAATCCCGATAACGAGCTTCCTCTCGTCATTGTCCAGACGGCGCTGTCGGTAAACGCTTTCTCGGATGACTCATCGGTTATGCTCATTAACGGCGTAAAGCGCACTGTTCATTCGCGCTATCCGCTTGTTCTTATAATCGACCTCGATATTGTCGGGGCGGCACCTGCTGAAATGAACGTCAGCGGCTACGGCGACCTTATCGCAACATGGACAGCCCCCGTTGACTGGTATCTGGGCAATGTCCTCGGAATGGGACAGAATTTCCACACAGCACCCTCGGATATGATCCGCACCCAGTGCGACCGACTGCTGGAAAATTCCGAAAAGCTTGCCGCAGGTGATGCCAAAACTCTCGGCGAGCTTGCAAATGTCCTCACGCTCAGCGGCCTTTCAATGGGCCTTGCAAACGAAAGCTCCCCGGCATCCGGCTCGGAGCATGTCATGAGCCATCTTATCGACATGGCATCCGGCGTACGCAAAACAGGTATCTGCTACCACGGAACCCAGGTCGCGGTTTCCGGCATAATAAGCGAGATTATCTGGGACTGGCTTCTCAACGACTTCGACCCGAAGAAGGTTGACCTCGACAAGTGCTATCCGAGCTTTGCGGAAATGGAGCCGCGCGTGAAGGCGGCGTTTGACTGGCTTGACGATACCCACAATGCCGCAACGGAGTGCTGGGCGGATTATCAGAAGAAGCTTCAGCGCTGGCACGACCATAAGGCGCAGTTCAAGGCATTCCTCGATAACTTCGATGAGTTTAAAAAGGCCGTGGCACCCTGGGTCAAAAAGCCGGAGTATATTGCCGACTGCATGCACAAGGCAAATGCTCCCACCAGATATTCAAAGCTCAACTTCCCCGTGGACGAAAAAACCGTCCGCTGGGCTATCACAAATTGCCATCTGATGCGCAATCGCTTCTCGGTAATCGATCTGCTGCACTTTACGGGATTCTGGACGGACGAGTTTGTCCAGAAGCTGATTGACCGTGCTCAGGCAATGGATGCCGGTCTATGAGCTACGCACCCGAAAGCTTTCTCGAGTGTCAGATAAACGCCCGTGACCTCGGAGGCATCAGAGCCGCGGGAGGCAGAAAAATTGCCGCAAATAAACTTATCAGATCCGGTGAGCTCTCCAAGGCAACCGATGACGATCTTGACAAGCTGACCCACATAAGGCTTGCCGCGGTTGTCGATCTCAGAAGCCCTTCAGAGCTTGCCCTGAAAATGGACAAATTGCCGGACGGTGTGAAATTCATCCACTGTCCGGTGGTGTCCGACCTTGTGCCGGGTATAACGCGCGAATCGGTCGAGGACCCGTATGACGGGCTCAAGCGAGCCGACTATGCAAAGGATCTCAGCGAAGGCGGCAAGGCCAAGATGAGATCGCTCTATCCCATACTTGTCGAAAACAGCAATGCCGTCGAGCAGTACGGAAGATTTTTCGAGTGCCTGCTTGATAACGAAGACGGTGCGGTTTTGTTTCACTGCGCTATGGGAAAGGACAGAGCCGGAGTTGCCGCGGCACTGCTGCTGTATGCCCTCGGCGTATCGATGCAGGATATAATGGCAGATTATATGTACACATCTGTGTGCTGTGCGGAAAAAATCCGCCGCGATACCGATGCCTGCCGTGACCTGACCGATGACGAGCAGCTCCTTGAGTCGATATACTGGCTCAACACAACCGACGAGAGCTATCTTGAGGCGATGTTTGCAAGCTGCATTGAGCAGTGCGGAAGCGTTGAACGCTATCTTGCCGAAAAGCTCGGACTTAAGCAGAAAAGCATATCGCGCCTGAGAGCACTCTATCTTGAATAATGCAGCACCCCCTGCGAGCGACAAGCCGCAGGGGGTTTATAATATAAAGTAGCATATTTTGCTTGACATGCGGAAGATAAAATGTTAGTTTAATCTAAACTCTTTGCACTGCAGTGCGTATAGCACGAATCAACAGTACAAACTGATCAGGCGGCGCTTTTGCGCGGGCCGGGTTGCCGATTGGCGACAGCGGAGCGGTTATGCAGCCTCTGCGGGACAGTAGTATGTTCCGGAGAGGTTTTTTCTATTCTCCGGCAGTAAAGGTGCATAATCCCACGGAGGTATTGTTATGTCTGATCGGAAAATTATAAGCCGGCTCACAAAAGTCGGAATTATCGGAAATGTTCTGCTTGTTGCCTTCAAGCTCTATGCCGGCATTGCCGGACATTCGGGCGCGATGATTTCGGACGCGGTGCATTCGCTGTCCGATGTTCTGGCAACGTTTATTGCCTTTGTCGGCGTCAGGCTCGCCCAAAGAACGGCCGACAGGGAGCACCCCTACGGGCACGACCGCTTTGAGTGCGTAGCCTCGGTTGTGCTCGGCACTGTTTTGCTCGCAACGGGCTTCGGAATCGGCTGGGGCGGCGTGCAGAATATTATAAGCGGCAGTTATGCGCAAAGTGCCGCCCCGGGTGTCATCGCGCTTGCAGCGGCCATCGTGTCGATTGTGGTAAAAGAGGCCATGTTTCAATACACGCGCCACTATGCCAAAAAGCTCAATTCATCCGCGTTTATGGCGGATGCATGGCACCACCGCTCCGATGCGCTCTCGTCCGTCGGCTCGCTTATAGGCATAGGCGGAGCGCGTCTCGGCGTTCCGGTTCTCGAGCCGATTGCCTGCGTTGCAATCTGCCTGTGCATTCTCAAGGTCGGGTTTGATATTCTCAAGGACGCAATCGACAAAATGCTCGATACATCCTGCTCCGACAGCTACGAGAGGGAGTTGGGTGAGTTTATTCTCAGCCTGGACGGGGTGCTGACGCTTGACGTTCTGCACACGCGCAAATTCGGAAGCCGTGTGTATATCGATGCCGAGATCGGAGTGGACGGAAATCTTTCACTGTTCGAGGCACATAAGATTGCCGAGCGTGTCCACGATGCCGTGGAGCAAAGCCATCCCGAGATAAAGCACATTATGATTCACGAAAATCCGACCGAGCGGGAGAGCAGGGAAGTCCCAAACGGTCAGACGAAGATGTGATTTTGAACTTTTCAAACAGGTCTGCTGCCCTAAACAACGGGTATCAGACCGTTTTTACATCGAAAGACGCACAAAATCGTTACTCTTGAGTATATACATGAGTAAAATGCACACATGATATTGAAAAATTAAACGGCAGTGCATATAATAAAGCCACAAATAAATGGTTTGCGGAGGAGGAAAAATCATGGCTTTCAAAATTGGATTTGCGGTGCCGGGTGAATACGAGGATAAGAAAGGCAAGGAGTGCAAAATGCCGAGGCAGATGACGCAACCGCGCAGATCGCTCGTCCAGGTTTATTTCGCTGAAAAGAACAGAACGCTGGCATATTATAACGACAAATTTGACCTTCATAACGGCGATATAGTCTATGTGGACGGAAAACTCGAGGGCTGCCGCGGTCGCGTCACGGATGTAAACTATAATTTCAAAATAAAACTATCCGACTATAAACGCGTTATCGCACTTGCAGACACCGTTGTTCACGGCGAGTTTTTCATGGCAGGTTCGCATCTTGTTACCTTTGAACGCGGTGTACTGCCGAACAGCCAGATTGCGGCATGGTTTATTCCGCCGCTCAAGCCGGAGGACGAAATTGTCTGCGAAAGCGATGATTCTGCCTTTGCCCTGCAAGATCTCAAGGATATGAAAATAAGCCAAGAAACAGCCTGCCGCGGGAATGAGTATTATACACAAAACCGCGTAAGATATATAAGTATAGACAGTGGGCAAGGTTATGCGATAGTCGAGGGAAGCAAGGGATACGAGGTCGAGTTTAATTACCGCAACGGCGAGATAAGCGGTCTTGTCTGCTCCTGCTTCTGCAGCGGGCAGTGCAAGCACGAGTTTGCCGCAATGCTGCAGCTGAGGGAAACACTTGAGCTTATCGAAAAGAACTATCCTAAGGAATGCGCACAAAGCGATTATTTTGCGGCGGTTGCAAAACAAACCCTCTTCGCATATGCCGTTGACGGTAAGGAGAGCGGGGCATTCACAATTTAAGATAGAAAACGAAATCTCCGCAGAGAACATCTGCGGAGATTAGTTGTATCAAAGAGTCAGCGACTTTATTGCATGCTTAATGTTCGAGTGTGGACAATCGGCTTCCAGCCCGGATCCTTGAAGATTGCCGCTATGCAAATCGGGACGAAGGTCAGCATAAACAGGGGAAAGGTGAAGGCATAAAGGATCTTTTTTGCCGATGAGCAGCGGATGCTTTTCCATTCGGTGACGGTTGTTATTGCTCCGATTACGAACAAGGTAAGATACAGACTCAAAAGCGTCTGACCGACCGATATGCCAAGAGTTGCCCAGTCGCCGCTGCCGAGGAAGGCCGCCGCCGCGGCACCGAGGTTGACAACAATACTCAGTCCCGTAAGAATCGCCGCAGGCATTATGCTCATTGCCATGTCGTAGCACGAGAAGCTGCCGCGGAACATTCCGCGAAGAAGACTGCCGCCATAGCGCGCAAACACCTGCATATAGCCGCGCGACCAGCGCATGCGCTGCCGCCATGACTGCCTGAATGTAACCGGCTGCTCGTCATACACGACGGCATCGGGGCAGTAGCCTATCTTTACGCCGGAGGTGACATTGTCGATGGTGAACTCTATATCCTCGGTCAGCAGGAAGAAGTGCCAGCCGCCGCAGCGCTCGAGAATTTTGCGTGTGAACAGAAATCCCGTGCCGGACACGGCACAGCTGCTGCCCACAGCGGCGCGTGCACCGTTAAGATAGCGCGACTCGCGCAAAAACCACAGACCGATGCCGGCGGATATCCAGTTGTCGCCGTAGTTCTTTGAATTGCGGTAGCAGGTGACAATGTCGTGCCCCTGCTCGGCACAGCCGCACATCGCGGCAATATATCCGGGATCGAGAATGTTGTCCGCATCAATGACAATGTATGCGTCGTAGCTCAGACCGAGTGTCTGAAGCTGATAGAGCAGGAAGTTCAAGACATAACCCTTGCCGACATTCTGCTTGTCGGATCGTTCAAACACCATTGCGCCGCGCTCGCGGGCAATCTCGGCCGTACTGTCGGTGCAGTTATCCGCGCCGACTACGATGTCAATAAGCTCCTGCGGATAGTTCTGCGCATGTATGCTGTCGATAAGCTCACCGATGACATTCTGCTCGTTGCGCGCCGCAATAAGCACCGCCACGCGCTTGCCGCGGCTTTCGAGATACGAATATTTTTTCTGCGCTATCAGTCCGATGGGAATGTAGATAAACTGATACGAATAGCATATGAAGAATATGCACATTATGATGAAATTAATCTTTTCGACAGTGCTCATATAACTTACCACCTCAAGCATTTAACGAGTCGACACAGCGCGTTAAGTTTCTTAACTGTGTGGTTTGTCCTAACACACTTAAAATACACAAACAAGGGTTATATGTCAATACCTTTTTGAAAAATATAAGAAAAATATGTGTAAACTCATGCGTGGCGGGGGCGTGACGGGCGGTCGCGGACAATCATAAACGCAAACACCGCGAGAAAATTGAAGAACAGTCCGAGTATCGGCCAGAGCGAGCGGTTCATGCCCTCGTTGACGGCATTTTTATACAGCCATGCGACGACATCAAACCAGTAAAACAGAACGAGAACAGCCCACAGAACTCCGAGACCGCCTATAATCGCGTAGTTTGTCGCATTGAGCGGAGTGATGTGGCTTTCAAACTCACGCTCGGAATCGTGATGATCATTGCTCTGTATATTGTCGGACGCCTGAAGCTGCTGACGGTAAGAGGCCGCGTCGCTTATCTGCCTGGACAGGCTCAAGGGTATCGCCACCGCCGTGAACACGGCCAGCACGATGAATATTACAAGCATGAGCTTGAACGCGTGCTCAAAATTCTTTTTCATGATACGTTCTTTCATTTTAATATCCTCCTTATTTACACGGGAAAATCGCCGGCAGGTGCGGTTTTTGAGAGATCTTGTAGTGGGGGTGGGTTTGTATTAGGTTTAATAATTGCCTGTGTGTGGGGGGAGCACCCGCCGGCATAAAAATTCTGTCCGCCTTATCGGACAATGCCAATATAAGCGGACAGCTTAAACGCGCAATAAATGAAATTTAAACGGAAATTAAAAACTAAATTTTCAGCCTGTAGCCCACGCCCCAGACGGTCTGGATATACTCGGGCTTTGAGGGGTCGGTCTCAATCTTCTCGCGCAGGCGGTTTATATGCACTGCGACGGTTATGTTGTCGCCCATGCTTTCAAGCCCCCAGATAAGCTCATACAGATCCTCACGGCTGAACACCTGATTCGGGTGCCGAAGCAGAAACAGCAGCAGCTCAAACTCCTTGTTTTTAAGCTGCAGCTCCCGGCCGTTGACGCTTGCCGTGTGTGCATCGGAGTCCATGACAAAGGGCCCTGCCGCAACTGCGGCACCGCCTGCCTGCGGCTTGGGCTTTAAGCGGTCGTATTGCGCGAGGTTTGCTTTTACGCGCGCAACCAGTACACCCGGCGAGAACGGCTTTTCGATATAGTCATCCGCGCCGAAGCCCAGACCGCGTATCTTGTCGATATCCTGTGTGCGCGCCGTGACCATGAGAATGGGGATGTCAATTTTTTCGCGCAGCTTTTTGCAGACGGAAAAGCCGTCAAGCCCGGGCAGCATGAGGTCAAGAAGAATGAGGTCGTGACCGCCGGCGAGAGCCTTGTTGAGCCCGTCAACGCCGTCATAGGCAGTCTCTGTTTCAAAGCCGGACAGTTCAAGATAGTCGCGCTCGATATCCGATATTGCGCGGTCGTCTTCTATTATGAGTATCTTAGCCATTATTCGTACCTCCCGGAAGATCGATAACTATGCACAGACCGCCGCTCTCACTTCTTTCGGCAAATGTGCGTCCGCCCATCTGTTCGACAGAGCGCTTTACTATCGCAAGCCCCAGTCCGGAGCCGGAGCCCGGCTTTGCGCGCGCGGGATCCGTGCGGTAAAACAGGTCAAAAAGCCTCGGCAACGCCTCCGGAGGAACTCCCGGACCGTTGTCGGAAAATTTGATGCGTACAAAGCTCCCCAGCCGCTGTGAGGATATCTCTATCCGCGGCCTTTCGGAGCAGTATTTGGTGCTGTTGCCGATGATATTTTCAGCGATTCTCCGCAGCTGCTCACGGTCGGCGCAGATCCGCGAGGCCGAAACGCCGGACAGGTCGATCTCGGCCTCCTGTGCCATGCCGGATACTATGTGTTCAAGCTCCGCCCTCAGATCAAGGCTCTCGGCTTTGGCAGGGTATTCGCTCAGCTCAAGTTTTGAAAACTCCATAAGGCAGGCGACCATGTGCTCCATCTCGCCCTCTTTGTCGTGTATTGTGCTGAGGTACTTTTTCCGCGTCTCGGGCGTGTCGGCAACGTCTTCGAGCAGGGCCTCGGTGTAGGCACGTATGGAGGTCAGGGGGCTTTTCAGATCGTGGCTCATGCCGGCAATGAGTTCCTTGCTGCTCTGCTGGCGGCGCTGCTCTGCATCAAGCGAGGCCTTCAGCCTGGCTGCCATCATGTCGACCGCATCGCAGGCTGCCTTGAATTCGTCGGGTTCGCTGTAGTTTATCGGATGCTCCAAATCACCCGAGCGTATGCGCTCGACGCCCTCAACGAGAATATCCAGAGGTTCGGATATGTGTGAAAACAGCTCACGCGTGAGATGGACATTCGTAAATAATATGGTAAGAATAAGCGCCATACCGACGGCTCCGACATACACCCATACGAAAATCTCAAAGCTCTGCAGAGGGTCTTCATACTGCTCAAGCAGCAGGTGCATCTCACGCAGGTCAAGTCCGAGCTTCGGCAGGTAGTTCGTTTCGAGGATATACAGTGCAATCCCCGCACCGGATATCAGTAGCAGTGCCGCCGTCAGCATGGGGATAAGAAACATGTATAAATTTGATCTTCTGAGCCGCTTTTTGACTGTCATATGATCACGCCTTATATTAATAGTGTGTTCATTATATCAGCATATTTGAGCCTTTAGTTAAACGAAATTTAAAATGTGTCCGGAAATTTTAAAGCTTTGTTTCATCTTTCGTTATATGCAATTAAAAACCTCCCTGTAGACTTATAGCCGTGGACAGGAAAGAAGCCACAAACGAAAATTTCAGGAGGTAAATTAAAAATGAAAAGCATCATGACGAATATTGATATAATCACCGAAGTTATAAGCGCACTGCGCGGCAGTGAGGAAAAGCTCTGCCGCCGCGCCGCCGATGCCGCCGCACAGGAGATCGGCTATGCCTACACCGACGGCAGCGTCGAGGTGAAGCTGTTTTCCGACTGCACGGGAAATTATGCCGAGGTGACCTTGCCCGGCAGCTATGACTGCGTCTGCGGCATGAAGCTGTGCTGCATCGTCGATACCGACACGATGGACGTCTGCGGGGTATGCCCCGTTGAATAATCGGATAAGCTAAAAAAGATAAAACCTGCGTTAACCGCCGATGCTTGACAATGCCTGCGTCGGCGGTTATTCTTTAGGCATAAGCGCAGTTGAAAATATTTTCGGAGAAACGGTGCGGTCATGCCTTTTGAGATTGTCAGAAACGATATTGTAAATATGCAGGTCGACGCGATTGTCAACACGGCAAATCCGCGTCCCGTTGTCGGTGCGGGCGTTGACAGTGCGATACACAAAAAAGCCGGAGAGCGTCTGCTTGCGGCACGCCGGAAGATAGGCCCGATAGACTGCGGAGATGCCGCGGTAACGCCGGGATTCGAGCTGAATGCGAAGTACGTCATTCACACCGTGGGGCCTGTCTGGACCGACGGAGAGCACGGTGAGGAACGGCTTTTATCATCGTGCTACGCAAAATCGCTGAAGCTTGCAAAGGAGCACGGCTGTGAGTCGATTGCCTTTCCGCTGATATCCGCCGGAAGCTATGGCTTCCCCAAGCCGCTTGCACTGCAGATTGCCGTTAGTGAGATAAGCGCGTTTCTCATGGAAAACGATATGCAGATTTATCTTGTCGTGTTCGGAAACGAGGCGTTTGCGCTATCGGAAAAACTGTTCAAATCCGTAAGCAGCTTTATTGACGAAAATTATGTCAGCCAAAGCGAACTCACGGAATACGGAGTCAGCGGCAACGGATTCGGACGCGCCCTCCGCCGAATGAGAGACGATGCGCGAAACATCAGATGCACAGGCGCCGCTCCTGCAATGCCGAAGAGAGCAGATGCCCCCGATACCGCCGCGCTTGACGATGATGCGGCATTCGAATGCACACTGGCAGGGGCAGAGCCGGAGGATTTGACGCATATGCTCGAAAATCTGGACGCCGGATTTTCCGAAACCCTGCTCAGGCTTATCGACCGCAGCGGAAAAAAGGATTCGGAGATATACAAAAAGGCCAATGTCGACAGAAAGCTGTTCTCAAAAATTCGAAACAACGCTGCATACAAGCCGTCAAAGACGACGGCACTGGCCTTTGCCTTTGCGCTTGAGCTGAATATTGATCAGACGCGTGACTTCATTGCACGAGCGGGCTTTGCTCTTTCGCGGAGCAATAAATTTGATGTCATCATCGAATATTTCCTCGTTAACGGAAATTACGACGTGTTCGAACTTAATGAGGTTCTGTTCGCCTTTGATCAGCCTCTCATCGGCGCGTAATAAAATTAAAATGTCGCATGACATGCGACCATACGGCCTCCTGCTTCTTTTATAATCAAGCCACAATAAAGAAACAGGAGGCTTTTTAAAATGACTGAACTCGTATTTATTCTGGACCGCAGCGGCTCGATGGCCGGACTCGAAAGGGACACAATCGGAGGTTTTAACTCGATGCTGGAAAAGCAGCGCGGAGAAGAGGGCGAATGCGTGGTATCCACAGTGCTGTTCGACCACGAAACCACCGTCATCCATGACCGCGTTCCCATAGCACAGGTGCCCGATCTCACCGAGCGGGATTATTTCGTGCGCGGAAGTACGGCACTTCTCGATGCCCTCGGCGGAGCGATTCACCACATCGGAAATGTCCATAAATATGCCCGCAAGGAGGATGTTCCGGAAAGGACGCTGTTTGTCATAACGACCGACGGCTTCGAAAACGCCAGCAGCAAATACACATACAAAAAGGTCCGCCATATGGTCGAGCATGAAAAAAGCAAATACGGCTGGGAATTTATATTCCTCGGCGCGAACATCGACGCGGCACAAGAAGCAGGGAAGTTCGGAATTGATGCATCCATGTCCGCAGATTATCGCTGTGACGGCATCGGAACGGCGCTCAACTTTGATGTTATCAGTGAAACCATCGGCAGGGTAAGGGCCTGCGGCTCCGCACCGCTGACGGCCGACTGGAAGAAAAGAATTGACGAAGACTTTAAAAACAGAGGAGGAAACAAATGATAGGAGCAATTCTGGGCGATATCATCGGAAGCCCGTATGAATTCGACATGGGAGACAAAACCAAGACATTTCCGCTGTTTTCCGCAAACTCGACATTTACGGATGATACGGTGATGACGCTTGCCGTGTGCAGGGGCTTTCTCGATGCTCCGTCCGGAGCCTCCGACGATGAGATAAAAACCTGCCTTGCCGACAGCATGCGCCGCTACGGAAGAATGTATCCGAATGCAGGCTACGGCGCAAGATTTATATGCTGGCTGTTTGACCCCGATATGAAAGCATACGGAAGCTGCGGCAACGGCTCGGCAATGCGCGTATCCTCCGCGGCATGGCTGTTTGACAATATAAATTCCGTCAGGCACGCGGCAAGGCTTTCGGCCGAGGTAAGCCACAATCATCCCGAGGGAATAAAGGGCGCGGAGGCGACAGCCTCGGCAATATTCATGGCGAGAACCGGAAGCGGAAAAGCGGAGATAAAGCAATACATAGAACGCCAGTTCGGCTACCGCCTCAACCGCAGCTGCGACGAGATAAGACCGGACTACAGGCATGACGAAACGTGCATGAGAACCGTGCCCGAGGCAATCACAGCATTTCTGGAGGGCGACAGCTTTGAGGATGTTATACGAACCGCCGTGTCGCTCGGCGGCGACTGCGATACGCTCACGGCAATTGCCGGCAGTATAGCAGAGGGCTTTTACGGTGTTCCCGAAGAGCTCAAAGAAGAGTGCTGCAGCCGTCTGCCCGGGCCTCTGCTGCAGGTGCTGGACGATTTTAAAAACTTCATCGGCGGATAATCATAAGCCAATCAAAAACGCCAAGGGATTTTATTCTCCCTTGGCGTTTTGCCATCGCATATTTTATTTCTTTTCAAAAATCATGTCGAGATCACAGGTGGCGTTTACGCCGGGAACAGTTCCGGAGATGCTGTACTGCCACAGGCTGTGGGCATAGTAAAAACACGGATAGCTGCCGATGCCGACGCACCACAGCGTGTAATCCTGAAGCCGCGCAAGGTCATATCCGTAATAGCCGGTGTCGTTATAGATATAAACTCCGGCGTCGTAGCCTGCCTGACTGACGGTTTCGCAGAAGGTGACGGCACAGTCGGTGAGCGTTTCGTTTTCAAGACCGTCTGTGCGCGCGGTGTCCGTCGATATGCGCTCCCAGTCAAAGAACACGGGCAGGTCAAGCTCGCGGTTCTCCAGAAGCTCAAGTACAAACTGAGCCTCACTTTTTGCTTCATCGGAAGTTATGGCCTGCGAGAAGAAATATGCGCCGACGCGCAGCCCCGCCGCCTTTGCTCCCTCGATGTTCTTGACGAAATTTTCGTCCGAATACAGCTCGCCGCTGCCGTAATACATGCCGCCGATGCGGATAATCGCAAAGTCTATGCCGCTGTCGCTGACCTGCTGCCAGTCGATATCCCCCTGATATGAGGAGACATCTATGCCGCGGCTGGCCGTGTATTCCGTGCCGATGTAGCTGACGGTTCCGTCCCCGTCAACCTCGAAGTCGTCTTTTCCGAGATCATTTACGGGCACGCCGTCCTGCGGAGTTATATTTATGTAGCCGTCGCCGTTAAAAACCTCAACCGTGCCGTCGTCGCTGACAGCCGGCGATTCCTCCTCCTCGGCATCGACAAAGTGATGAACGAGGGCATACAGTCCGAGAGCGAGCGCACCGAGCAGAATGACGACAACGACGGGACTTATGCCGCGCCGGGCGGTTTTCTTTTTGACTTTCGCCTTTTTTCTTACGGTTTTTTCAGTCTTTTTCATGCCGATATTCTACCATATGCCGCCGCAACTGTAAAGGAAACAATGTTCACAGATCCAATCACCACTCGTCGAGAGCTACGAGCAGATTCCTGCCGCCGTAGCTGAGACTGGCATTGAGCGTTTTGCGCGCACGCTTGAGTACACGGCTGACGCTTGATATATTAACTCCGAGCTCATCGGTAATATCCTGCATGGTCATCTGATCCATGTAATACATCTTGATAAGCTTTCTCTGCTTCGCCGTGAGGTCGTTTTTCAGCGCATTGCGCAAAAGCCCGGCCGTGCCTTCCTGCGAAACGGACAGAAGCCTTATATACTGGCGCAGTGCCTTGTATTCTTGCTGCCTTGCAAATAAATTCCGCCGCCGTTCATCCATTTTCATCATCTCCGTAATAATCCTTCAGATATCGCGCGATTATAAATGTATCACGCATCATGCTTGTGAGTATTGAAATCCTGCGCTGAATGTCGATTATATCCGTCTCGCACATGCTGCCGCCTTCGAGTTCAAGCAGCAGCTTGAGCTCGTGTATGCGCCCTTTGCACAGTCGGGCGCTGCTGTTATATTGTATGGAAAGCTCTTTGAGATTCATTAAAACACTCCCGAAAAATTTTTGCCTGTATAGAAATTTATTGTTGACAAACACACACCGGTTTGCTATTATATCTTAGCCGGTATCGTGCTGGTGTAGCTCAGTTGGTAGAGCAGCTGATTTGTAATCAGCAGGTCGGGGGTT
>CAVAPG010000026.1:0-20356 GCA_963590435.1 bacterium | reverse complement strand
GGGATACAGTTCTTGTACAAAAAGCAGGCGAAATTATTCCCGAAGTTTTGTCCGTGAATAAGGAAAAACGACCTGAAGGTACGGAAAAGTTCATGATGCCCGAGTTTTGCCCGGAATGCGGTGCTCCGGTCGCCCGAGATCCCGACGGCGCAGCCATCAGATGCACAAGTCCTGAATGTCCGGCGCAGCGCCTCAGAAATTTAGCTCATTTTGCATCCAGGGAAGCGATGGATATTGAAGGCCTTGGAATATCCGTTTGCCAGCAGCTGATAAACAGCGGCCTCGTAAACAGTCCGGCGGAGCTATATTCACTTGACGCACAGTCGGTAGCAACGATGGATCGCATGGGAGTAAAATCTGCAGATAATCTTATAAAAGCAATTGATAAAAGCAAAAATGCCGGCTTGGCGAGACTTCTATGTGCTTTCGGAATAAGACAGGTAGGACAGAAAGCAGCGAAGACACTGGCCCAACATTTCGGAACGCTTGATAAGCTTATGCAGGCAACTGCGGACGAGCTGAAAGTTGTTCCCGATATCGGCGACATAACTGCCGGCTTTATTACAGAGTGGTTCGCGCTGCCGCAATCTCGTCATCAAATAAAATTACTTCGCGAGGCCGGAGTCTCATTTGAAAGTCTGGATGCTGTAAAAGACAGCCGCTTTGCCGGAATGACATTCGTACTTACGGGAGAATTGAGCGGTTATAAGCGTGATGAGGCTGCTGCTATAATAGAAAGCTATGGCGGTAAGGCTTCGTCTTCCGTATCGAAGAAAACAAGCTATGTTCTCGCTGGTGAAAATGCCGGCAGCAAGTTGAAAAAAGCAAACGAACTCGGAATAAATGTCATAAGCGAAGAGCAATTTAATGAAATGATAAAGTAAAAAAATATTTTCCTTGCGTGTAGCAAGGAAAATATAAAATCAATCGTCAATTATAAATCCAAGGAGGGCATATCCGTGAGAAACGAGTCAATGAATCTGTCGAAGAACGAAATGATAATGGTCATGCATGACCAGGAGCAGGAAATAGAAAAACTCAAATCGGAGGTAGAGGATCTTAAGTCCAAACTTGAAGATTATGAAATTAAGATAAGCGAAAGCGGAAATCTTGCCGAGGCTTCGGCAAAGGTGAGTGGGCTTTTCGAGTCCGCTCAGAAAACTGTGGACACATATCTTGAAAATATAAAGAAGCGCGAGAATGAGGCAAATAACGCTCTTGCCGATGCTCAGAAACAGGCGGAGCAGATAATTTCCGGCGCTGAGGATGTTGCAAACAAACGGCTTGCGGCGGTTGATGCCGAAATTGAAGAAAAGTGGGCCGTCATTGAAAGCCGACTTCTTGTAATGTATGAGTCACATAAGGGCCTCAAGGAACTTGTAGAATCCGGAATATTTACAGTCCCGGGTCAGAACAAATAACATGAAGCCTTTAAGGATTGCATCTGCCGCATGGCGAGTATCCGGCGGCGACGGCTTCTTCGCGTGATGTGAAATAAATCTTGTTTTCGTCAGATATTTGAGATGCCGACGAGCAGGACGGGAAATGAAATTTGTCAGAATTTATACTGGCAACATAATCGCCTTGAGTTTGTGCTTCCGGACTGCCGGTGCTTGGAGCTTCAGTAATGTCGGGCCCTGATGTTGCCTCAACAGGATATACAGTTACATGAACCTCATCGGCCGCGCTGTCATGGGCAACAGGCAAAGAAATGAAATAACCGGTTACAGATACAGCAAGAATGCAGCAGCATACTATAAACCTTATGAAATTGGCCTTCGAACGCTTTACTGCGGCAAGCGTTGCGAACACAGTTGCCGCGATAATTGCCGCAATTGAAAAAGCAAAAAATACAGTCTTCATGTGACTATATTATAGCCACGAGCAAAAAGTGTCAATAATAAGAATGACTCCATGCCAATAGTTGTGGCAGCAACAAAATGTCAAATTAGAACCTGATAAAGTGAACGGCTTCCAAAATGGAAGCCGTTCACTTTATACAGACTGTTCTTTAATTTTCTTGTTAATTATACGCATTTCGCCGCTAATTAAAATAAGCGCTGTCAAGGTTGCCATCACATCACTGACGGGGCCGGCGTAGAGCAAGCCGTCAATCCCGATGATGCTCGACAGAACGTATGCAAGCGGCAGGAAATGAAGAAGCTGCCTTGTAAGCGTGCATATCATGGCCTTTGTGGGCTTGCCAATTGACTGGAAGAAGATGCTTGACGGAGTGAGAAAACCTACAAGGAAAATTGCCGCAAGAAAGATGTGGAAGCATTTAAGTGCAAAATCGTTGTAAAGCTCGTTTTCCTGACCGAAAATGTTTATAATGCTCTGAGTGAAAAGCTGGAAACACGCCCAGCCTATGAATCCGACAATGAGTCCTACAATGATCGTTCGAAGATATGTCGAACGCACGCGTTTATAATTTTGTGCACCGTAGTTATAACCGACAATCGGCTGGCTGCCGATGCCGAGACCGACCATAACGCTGATAATTATCGAGTTTACCTTCATGACTATGCCAAATGCGGCAAGCGGAATGTCGGGTCCGTAAACGCTCAATGCTCCGTACTTGACAGTAAGGTTATTCATGCAGATGACTACTATGGTAGAGCCGAACTGAGTAAAGAAGCTTGAAATGCCGAGAGGCAGAAAAGCAAACAGTATGTTTTTGCTCGGAATTGCATACTCACGCTTAAAACTGATTCCCTTAAGACGGGGAATGTATGAAACAGCAAGAACAAAGTTGAGAACCTGACCTATGACGGTCGCCCATGCGGCACCGGCTACACCCCATCCAAGACCGAGCACGAACCATGCATCGAGTATAACATTAAGCAGGCATCCGGAGATATTTGATATCATGGCATATCGTGGATTGCCCTGGGCTCTGATTATGCTGCTCACTGTCATACTGATGCAGACAAACGGGATGCCGATAAGTGTTATTCTTGCGTACTCAGTTGCGTATCTGAAAGTCTCCTCCGCAACCTTTGTTCCGCCGCACAGGTTCAGAACCTGTGTCATTAAGAGTTCCATCGAAAGCGTAATAAAAAGACCTGCCAGAAGCGAGATCGTGATGCCGTTGCCCATAGTGCGCGCCGCGTCATCATAATTTTTCTGACCGAGCTTAATGCTGAAGTATGCAACACAGCCGTCGGCTATGAGCGTGCCTATAGCCATTGATATCGTAACAAGCGGGAAGGTTAGGTTAGTTGCCGCATTTCCGTACATTCCTACGCCTTGTCCAATGAATATCTGGTCGACTATATTATATATAGAGTTAACCACCATCGATGCAATAGCCGGCAGGGAAAACTTAAGCATAAGCTTACCTATCGGCTCGCTTTCGAACATTGCAAGTGAATTGTTGTTCATTATATCACCCTAAGAAAAATAAAATATATAATCAAGCGGGCTCGATTATACCACAGAGCATTAGGCTTGTAAATGTGTATAAAAACTGTAGCTCAAATTTGTGCATAATAGCCTAATTCTTTTTCTCATGAGCCTCTATAATGAATTGATTTACAGAAGCACCGAGCAGAATTATATACATACACCAGTACATCCAAAGAAGAGAAATAACAATTGTTGCAAGGCTTCCGTATGTTGAGTAATTGGCAAAACGAATAAAGAGTGAAAACAGCCACGTGAACAGCAGCCATGCGCCGGCCGCTCCGAGAGCACCGGGCAGGAGATGCAGCAGACGGACCTTAACTCCAGGAACTCCCTTGTAAATTGCAAGAAAAACCAATGTGAGCACAACGAATGCTACGACGAATCTGAGTTTAAGCAGTAATGCAAGAGCGGGGGACACCGCAGGAAGATGTTCATTTATGAGATAATAAATTTCCTTGCTGAAAACCATGAAAGCCAGAACAATAATTGCAACGGCTATCATTCCTATTGTATAAAAACATGCAAGCAGGCTGCGCCTAATAAATGACGAGTATTTTGGAGACCTGAAAATATCCTCAATACCGCGGATAAGAGCTGAAAATGCGCGGCTTGAAAGCCAGATGGTAAGCAGAATTGACAGCGGCAAGATTGCTCCGGAGGCAAAATAGATATCATCAACTACGGACTCAATTATAGATTGCAAAGCCGCGGGAATATATCTCTCAATGGCAGAAAAAAGCGTATCCTGCGATAATCCGGTGTACGGTATTATTGCAGTGAGCAGTGCAACGAATGGAACAAGAGACAGAAACATATAAAATGCGCTTGCAGCTGCGTGCGCATCGACATTGTCCTCACTTGCCTCAATAAAAAAATTATTAATTGTGTTAAAGATTTTCTTCATATTACCTCATGAAATTACCGCCCATAAGGACGGTAATTTTTTTGAACTTCAGCAAATTAATGTGAGCCTGCCGGTAAGATTTTCAACATTCAGGAATTCCGAACCCTTACCGCGTTCACCGTCGAGAGACCAGTCAAGATCTTCAGGTGCAAAAATTTTAAGCGAATCAGCCTGGAAAAAATCCAAGAACGGAGAACTGTAATCCTGGGTAAGTACTCCAAGAAGAAGACTTTGGAAGTCAATAAGTGTTCTCGGCTCGTGAACTAAAAGCACCTCAAACTTTCCGTCTCCTGTATCGACAACTGTTTTCGGAAGAGTTATCGTTCCTGCAACGGAAGTCGAATTGCACACGGCACCGAATATATAGTCGCCTTCACATGAAAACTCTCCGATATCAATCTTAAGGTGATGAGCCTTAATCTTGGGAAGATCCTTGACCGCATCAAGCAGATATGCGGAGTGTCCCAACATGTTTTTCAGGTTTTGAGGCGTCGTGTATGAAAGCCACGAGAAAGCACCGAAAGCCGCAACATAGCAAAAATACTGATCTCCGATTTTGCCGATATCAATCAATTTAGGCTTGCCTGAAACTATATTAAGTGCCGCGGTCAGCATGTCGGAAGATATCCCGTGGCATGCTGCAAAGTCATTTGTGCTTCCGGAAGGAATATAACCGAGCGGAGTGCGGCAACCGCCATTTACAATACCGCTGATAACCTCGTTAAGCGTGCCGTCTCCGCCGATACAGACAATCAAATCAAACTCATTGCCGTATAGTTTTGCAAACTCCGATGCGTCTCCAGCTTTGCCGGTCGGAAAAACTGTCACGGCATAGTCGTTTTCGGAAAAAATTTTTATTATATCCGGCAAAAAACGAAGCGATGTACGTCGTCCGGAAACCGGATTTATTATAAGCATGAGTTTTTTTAACTCACTGTAGCTTTTCATTTGCTCTCAACTCCGATGCACTCAGATTATTCCGAATAAGAGAAGGCAGAAGTATGCAGAGGGAATGGAAAACAGCAAGCTGTCAACTCTGTCCATGACACCTCCGTGCCCCGGAATAAGATTACTGTAATCCTTCATGCCGGCCATTCGCTTTATAAGAGAAGCTGCAAGGTCGCCGACCTGACCAAAGCTTGAACAGATGAGAGCTGTCACAGTGCAGCCGATGATACTCACATTGAACCAGTTCTTAAGTACAAAGAAAAGAATAACCCCTGCTGCAATTGCACTTATTGCTCCGCAGATACTGCCTTCAACAGTCTTGTTCGGGCTGACCTCCGGAGCAAGCTTGTGCTTGCCGAATCTTTTGCCGCCAAACAGTGCAAAGCTGTCGCACACCCATGTAGAGATGCAGGCAATAGCAAATACAGGAATCCAAATTTTGCTTTCCATAAGTGCAAGCTTGCAGACTATTACGAAGGGCACTACCGGATACGCCAAAACTCCAAGCGTTGCCAAAGCACCTGCACCTCGAATGCTCTTTGAGACTATGCCGGATGTCATAATAGCAAAAACCGCAATGAAAAATGTCAGCTCAAACACAAGAGTGTCTCCGCCAAGCCAGAGCTCAAGTACAGTTGCAAAGCAGTAGATGTACAGAATCCACGGAGAACAAATTACGTTTTTTTGACCGATGGCGCGGCATGTTTCCCAAACAGCCATAATCATAGCCGCCAGAAGAAACAGTGCCCTTGTTATAGGACCTAATGCAAAACAGGCAACGACCAGTATGATAAGTACAGTTGCCGATATAACTCTTGTTTTCAAGACAGTTACCTTCTTTCGTGAAGCATGTTAGCTAATATATCACATTCTCATTTTATCTACAACAACAAAAGGTATCAAGAAGGTTCAAAAAGTACATGTAAGAAAAATAATTCTTGTAATTTTAATAAAAAAATGTGATACTTAGAATAAATATTCGTCTCTATATATAGAAGTAAGGAGAATGTTTTGGACGATCGGCGTATTGTTGAGCTTTTTCTGCAGCGATCAGAAGAAGCCTTATTACAAATTGATATAAAATACGGCCGCTATTGTAACCGCGTGGCATTCAATGTACTCGGAAACGCTGAGGATAGCGAGGAATGCGTAAACGATGCGTATATGAGGGTGTGGGGGAGCATACCTCCGAACGAACCGGATTCGCTTTCATCTTATGTTGCTAAGATAACCCGCAATATAGCACTCGACAAGCTGCGGCAGAAAAACAGCTCTAAGCGGGGCAATGGTGAGGTGCCTGTTCTGCTTGATGAGCTTGCTGAGTGCGTTTCCGGCGCGGATGAGCTGGAGAGAAGACAGGATTCCGAAGAAATTATAAATGCTCTCAACAGCTTCCTTGAAACGCTCAGTAAAACAGAGCGAGGGGTATTTATGAGGCGATATTGGATGATGGATTCTGTCGCAGATGTCGCCAAGCGATATGATATTTCGGTTTCTAAAACAACAACAATGCTCTTCAGACTGCGCGACAGACTGAAAAAACATTTTGAGAAAGAGGGTGTATCTCTTTGAAAAGTGAAGAATTACTCAGCCATCTCGGCTCCGTAAAAGATGAATATATTGAAGAGATACTGACTGAGAGCATTAGATCGGCCCGCAGGCGCTCGTCAAAGCGCAGTCTAATTGCGTCTATCGCGGCAAGTCTGGCCATTGTCATCCTCGGGAGCACTGCTATAGCGTCAAGCGGCGCAAATATCGAAAAAGACGAGATGACGCTGACTTCATCCGTGCAGACAGTGCAGATGGCACGCAACAGCGTTATTATGATTGATGTTAACCCAAGTATATGCGTTGAAGTCAACGACCGGGATGAAGTCGTCAGCGTTGAAGGTCTAAACGATGAATCACAGACGGTTCTTGAAGGTCTTGAACTTACCGGCAAGGAATATAAAGCCGCTATCACGGAAATAGTGGGTTCTCTGCAGGAGAAAGAGTATATTACGAACCTTAAAAATTCAATCTTGATAAGCGTTGCCGCATCAAGCGATGAATTGGCGCAGCAGATACGCGAGACCGCTGTAGGTACGATTGAGGAAATAGATAAAGAACTTGATTACGGCTTGTCTATACTCAGTCAGGTTGTCAGCTTTGACAGTAACGCCGAGGCTATAGCCGCGGAATACAGCATATCCGAGGGCCGTGTAGATATAATTAATAAATTCATATCCGAGCACAGCGATTACAGCTTCGAAAAGCTTGTAGAGAATAATATTCAGCTGCTAAATCAGCTGTTTGAGTATGTCGGACTCCCCGATGGAGTTGAGCGAATCGGCTCAGCTGCCGGAGTAGTTCCGCAGGAGTACGAGGAAAAACTCAATCTTGACGAGCTCAGCTGTGATGAGATAGTAAGCTTTGCAAGTGCCATCAGTGATTTTTATGATAAGCTCAGCGAGTATTACAGCCCAGCAGATGTCGCAAAGCGCATAGGTTATGAATTCAGCATCGCTGAGAGTAAAACCGATGACGGTCAGAAGATTTGGGCGGTTCTTGCCGAGAGCCTGACAAAGAATATCGGCAACCACGGTGCACTCATCGGTGTCGGCCAGAGCACAGTGCTCAATTGGCTTAATCAAAGTGAAATAGGCAAAGTCATAAAGCATATCAGTGAATCGCTTATTCCGGCGGCGTAAAACCATTTCGAAAATTCATAAAATTGTATAACTAAGCCCACATATGATGAAATCGGCGGGAGCATATATGCTCCCGCCGATTTCATCAACAATGCCGTATCAAATTTTGCTGTTAATCCAGTTGAGTATATCCGAGTAAACTTCTGCGCTGTTTGTCTCGTTAAGCATTTCGTGCCTGCCGTCTTTATACAATTTTATGCTGACGTCCTTCATTCCTGCCTTCTTGAAATTTTCATAAGCAAGCTTTACGCCCTTGCCGCATTCGCCAACTGGATCTTTGTCACCCGACATAAAGTAAACCGGCATATCTTTTTTCATTGCCTGCAGATTATTTACATCGGAAATAAATTTAATGCCTGTCATCATGTCTCTGAACAAGCTGCATGTCGGAATAAATCCGCAAAGGGGATCTGCTATATATTTGTCAACTACCTCGTCATTACTGGTAAGCCAATCGTAATCAGTACGGGGATTGTCGTATATTTTATTATAGCTGCCGAAAGCGAGATTGTTGAGAAACGCACTGTAGTGGTGCGGCCCCTTAAGTGAGGTAACGAGATTGCCCATAAACAGGCCGCCGGCGACCAAAGCAGCACTCTGGTTGCCTGTTCCGCTTATTATTGCCGCATCGAAGCCACCGGGATAGCGGATGATATGCGTACGTGCCATAAAGCTGCCCATGCTGTGACCGAACAGAATAAAAGGCACACCCGGATATGTCTGCTTCATTGCAAGACGGAGAATTTCCTCGTCCTTTATGACATGATTCCAGCCGTCTTTCTCGGCAAAAAAGCCCTTCTGTTCCGGACTTTCTATGCTTTTACCGTGCCCAAGATGGTCAGTGCCGACAGCTACAAAACCGTTTGATGCCAAAAAAGCCATAAAATTGTCGTAGCGGTCAATATACTCGGCTATTCCGTGCATTATCTGAACCACACCGCGAACCTCGCCGTCCGGCATGCAGCGGCGAACATGAATGCGATTTTTGCCTGTGCTTGAATTAAAATAAAAATCATTGAAACTTGGCATGGAAAATACCTCCCGATTGTGTTATATTGATTATAACATAATTGCGGTGAAATGCAACGAAATCAACAGATTAGATGTGGAGGTAAGAAATGAACGGTTATGTTGTAGCACTCGATCAGGGAACGACGAGCTCGAGAGCCATAATATTTGACGCAAGCGGCAAACCTGTTACAATTGCCCAATATCCATTTGCCCAGATTTATCCTAAACCGGGTTGGGTAGAGCATGACCCTATGGTTATTTTGGAAACGCAGTTTCGCGCTTTGGCCGAGTCTTTTGAAAAAAGCGAGCTTTCTCCGACAGACATTGCCGGCATCGGCATAACAAACCAGCGTGAAACGACAATTGTCTGGGATAAGAAAACGGGCAAGCCTGTATATAATGCAATCGTGTGGCAGTGCAGACGAACTGCGTCAATATGCGACAAACTGGCTGCCGACGGCATTGGAGACTATGTACGTGATAAGACGGGACTTCTTATCGATGCATATTTTTCGGGTACAAAGATTAAGTGGATACTCGATAATGTCGAAGGTGCGCGCGAACGCGCAGAGCGCGGAGAGCTTCTGTTCGGCAACGTTGATTCCTGGTTAATATGGAATCTTACGGGCGGTAAGGCGCATGTATCCGACTACTCGAACTGCTCACGCACAATGCTGTTTGACATTAATACCCTTGAGTGGGATAAAACATTGTGTGACAAACTCGGAATACCGATGTCGATGCTTCCCACGCCTGTTCCGTCCTCAATGGTGTACGGCAAGGTCGTACCTGGAATAAACGGCCTTGAGATGCTTGCTGGCGTTCCGGTGTGCGGAAGTGCAGGCGATCAGGCCGCAGCACTTATCGGTCAGGGCTGCGTCGAAAAGGGGCAGGCAAAGAATACATACGGCACAGGCTGCTTTACCCTTTTGAACACAGGTGATCAGTCGGTGCGCAGCGCCAGCGGACTTGTTACCAGTGTCGCCTGGTCAATAAACGGAAAGACCACATACGCCCTGGAGGGGAGCGTGTTTAATGCGGGAAGCTCAATTCAGTGGCTGCGCGATGAAGTCGGCTTACTGAATACAAGCTCAGAGTGTGAAGCTTTGGCAACATCAGTTCCCGATAACGGCGGAGTTTACCTTGTTTCTGCATTCACAGGTCTTGGTGCACCGCGATGGGATATGTATGCACGCGGCGCAATTGTAGGCCTTACCAGAGGCTCGACCAAGGCGCATATTGCACGTGCCGCACTTGAAGGAATTGCCTATCAGGTAAAAGATCTTTTGGACGCGATGGAAAAAGATGCAGGTGAGCCGCTCAGTGTACTGCGCGTTGACGGCGGCGCATCGGTCAATAATTTCATGATGCAATTCCAATCTGATATCCTGCGCAAGCCGATTGACCGTCCGAAAATGGTTGAAACGACAGCGTTTGGCGCGGCGTTTTTGGCCGGCTTGGCAGTTGGCGTCTGGAAGGATATTAACGATATTGCCGCAATCAGAGAATCTGACAGAATATTTACGCCTCAAATGGATGAAAATGAAGCGGCAGCGTTGCACAAAAAGTGGCTTCGTGCAGCTGAAAGAGCCGCAAAGTGGGAGGAATAATGGAACAGGTATTGGTAGTACAGCGCAGCAAAATAGAGCAGTACATATCAGATAAAAACGGCCTTATCACCGTAGGAACAGATGAGCTTTTCAATATAATAAAGAAAGAGTATGAATTTATGCCTCGTCCGGAGGCTGAGGAAAGTCCGGCGTTCAAGCAGATTATTCCTTATGTAATTTTGCGCAGAGACGATGAGATTTTCGTTACTCGCAGACTCAATAAAGGTGGAGAAGCGCGCCTTCATGGGAAAATATCTATCGGCATAGGCGGACATATCAATCCCGTCGATGAACAGGGTGACATGCTTATGAGCGGACTCTGGCGTGAAATACATGAGGAAGTCGAACTGAATACACATGGCGAGTTGTCACCGTGCGGCTTTATAAACGATGACTCCAATGCAGTCGGCAGTGTCCACCTCGGAGCATGCTTCGTGCTGCCGGTGGATGGTGATGTGTATGTTAAAGAGACCGAAAAACTTGAAGGACTGTGGATGACAAAGAAGCAGCTGATGGATAACTATGACAGCATGGAAACATGGACGCAGATAGCTATGGAGGTCATTTGAATTGAAAATTTTCAAACCCGCAGATATTCTGCTACCTAAATGTGATATGCATCGCTGGAGCGTTGTCGCATGCGATCAGTTTACATCCGACCCGGATTACTGGAGACAGGTCCGCAGCATAGTTGGGGACGCACCTTCAACGTTGAACATGATGCTGCCTGAAGCAGAGCTCGGAACCAAGAATCCGGATACAGAGAGCGAAAAAATTAATGTCGTGATGCAGAGCTATCTTGATGGTAATGTCTTCAAAACTTGCCCTGACAGTTATATTTACCTTGAGCGGAAATTGAAAAACGGTGATGTACGACGGGGAATAGTCGGCATGTTTGACCTTGAGGCATATGATTGGACCGAAGGTACCCGCAGTCCAATCAGGGCGACAGAGCATACTGTCGAGGACAGATTGCCTCCGCGCGTAAGGATACGTAGAAATGCGCCTCTTGAAATGCCGCATATTATGATATTTATGGACGATCCGGACAATACCGTTTTTTCCTCGGTGGTAAAAGGGGAAAAGGTCTATGATTTTGAGCTTATGCAAAACGGAGGCAGCATTACCGGCTGGCTCGTTGCCGATAATGATAGACTTTCAGATGCCGTCGAAATGCTTGGTGACAGAAATGTTCTTGAGAGCAAGTATGGTTCAGTTGACAATGCGATAGTTTTTGCAATGGGCGACGGAAATCACAGTCTGGCAGCGGCAAAGCGGCACTGGGAAGAGGTAAAAAGGAATATTCCCGAGTGTGAGTATGAAACGTCACCGGCGCGTTACGCGCTTGCCGAACTTGTGAATATTCATGATGCGGCCATAGGCTTTGAACCGATACACAAGGTGATATTTGATACGGAACCTGACAAGTTTTTTGCAGAAGCAAAGGATTATTTCGCCGATAATATCGGTTCAGGTAAAGCTATAAGTCTGATAAACGGAGAAGGAATGGGAAATCTCGAGATATCGGGTCTAACGATAGGCGAACTTATCGGAAAATGCGAGGATTTTTGCAAAAGCTATACGGAACGCCATGGCGGATATATTGACTACATTCACGGTGACTGTGAATGCGTTGAAATGGCAGGACGATTCGGTTGTGCCGGCATTCTTCTGCCGCGTATGGAAAAATCGGAATTGTTTGCTTCCGTCATGAAAAGCGGACCTTTCCCGAAGAAGAGCTTTTCCATCGGCCACGGAAATGATAAACGGTATTACCTTGAATGTCGAAAAATACGATAATTGCCCCTTGTAACTCAACAAAAAATGTGATAAAATAACTGCCGTTAATTCGCAATAATACTATTAGAGGAGCTGTTTTATATGTCCGGACATTCCAAATGGCATAATATACAGAAAACAAAGGGAGCAGCTGATGCAAAGCGTGCTCAGGCATTTACGAAAATTGCCCGTGAAATGATTGTTGCTGTCAAAGAAGGCGGCAGCGGCGATCCAAACAACAATTCGCGTCTTGCAGCGGTTATAACCAAGGCAAAGGCTGCAAATATGCCTAATGATAATATTAAGCGCACCATAGATAAGGCTCTTGGTGCAGGCAACACGGATAGCTACGAGAAGATAGTCTATGAAGGCTACGGCCCGTCCGGTGTCGCCGTTATAGTTGAGACAATGACGGATAACCGTAACCGCACAGCCGGTGAAATTCGCCACTATTTTGATAAATACGGCGGAAATATGGGCGCGGCAAACTGTGTTTCGTGGTCATTTGATAAGAAGGGCGTTATCGTTATTGATAACGAGGATGAGGAACTCGACGAGGATGAAGTGATGATGGAAGTCCTCGATGCGGGCGCTGCGGATTTTGAGCCTGACGGTGAGACATTTGTAGTTTATACTGCTCCGGACGATGTTTCTCCTGTTGCCGAAAAAATCAGTGCCGCGGGATATAAGCTCCTGTCTGCTCAGGTCGAAATGCTCCCTCAGAACGGTTATATTAAGCTTACCAATGAGGACGATATCAAAAACATGCAGAAAATGCTTGATATGTTTGAAGATAATGACGATGTGCAGAACGTCTGGCACAACTGGGAAGAGTAATAAGACAAAAATAAAGGCAGGCTGTCCGTCCTCTCGACAGCCTGCTTTTCAAATTAATTTTATGTTTATGCCGAGCATGCAGATTAGTACAGTAAGTAAAAACCCCGATAAATGATGATTTACAAGAAGAAAAGAATGTATTATTATAACTATGTGACGAAGTATATATTTGAGGTGGCAATTTGAATAAGAAGATCTGGCTGATTTTGATAGCAGTTGAAGTGCTTATACTTTTTGCGATGCTTCTTGCCGATTTCGGGGTGATTAGCAGTAAAACAGCACCGCTTTCCCCGAAGAGCATTATAATGCATATAACTGCTGTTGTTATGATTTTTGCGTGTATTACCGCATATAAGAAAAGTAAGTAGTATTTACATTCTAAATATTTTAGGATATAATCCGTTTTTCAGGAGAGTACTATGGAAAGATTGGGCTTTATCCACGAAAAACTTGATATAAAGATTCTTATTTTATTTATTCTTCGCAGACTGCCGGGTATAGTTGCCCCGATTGATTTGCAGGACTTTACGCAACAGTGTGATGAAGGCTTTGGATATTTCGAGTATTCCGACTGTCTGGCAGAGCTCGTGGAGAGCGGGCTGGTTATCGAGGAAGAAACCGGCCTTCGCATCAGCAAACGTGGTTCCGATGCTGCCGAAACAGTTGAGAGCAGTCTTCCGTTTTCGGTTCGAAAGAGGGCTGAAAAGATAATAGCTCCCGAAGCAGAAAGGCTTCGCAGATTGTCGATGATTACGGCACAGCACCGCAGTCGGGATAACGGCTGTTTTGTGACACTTGCAATGAGCGACGGCAAGGGAGAGATAATAAGGCTGAATATTCTCTCGTCCGGTGAACTGCAGGCAGAGCGAATGGAAGAAAATTTCCGCAACCGAGCCGAAGAGATATATTGCACTATTGTCGAGCTTCTTGACAAGAAGCCGGAAGATAAAAAAGGGTAAAATAGCGCCCATCAACGATGGGCGTTTATAGTTTGTATTTATATTTTGCAGGAGGAAAATCATGGAGGTAAAAATTCCGGAAGGATACAAGAGCATCCTTAGTGTTTACGATACGCAGAAGGCAATAAGCCTTTTGAAACGCCTGTTTGAAGATAGACTTGCGGCTTTGCTGAACCTTTATCGTGTTTCAGCACCGCTTTTCGTAGATTCATCGTCCGGACTTAATGATAACTTGAACGGCTATGAGCGTCCCGTTTCATTCGATATTCTTCGCTCGGATGCAACCGCTCAGGTTGTGCAGTCGCTTGCAAAGTGGAAGCGTCTCGCGCTCAAGCGCTATAATTTCTTCCCCGGAAAAGGTTTGTACACCGATATGGATGCAATACGCCGTGACGAGGACGAGCTTGATAATCTCCACTCGGTCTATGTAGACCAGTGGGACTGGGAAAAAGTTATTTTGCCCGAAAATCGTAATATTGACTATCTGAAGCTCACAGTTATGGATATCGTAAAAGCGCTGTGCGATACGCAGGACACAATGCAGGCAATCTATCCGCAGCTTCAATGCCTGCCGAAGCTTGAGCGCACTGTGACTTTTGTCACTTCACAGGAGCTTGAGGATATGTATCCGGATATGACGGCAAAACAGCGTGAAAACGCATTTACGCGTGAGCACAAGACTGTTTTCATAATCGGCATCGGCGGTGCGCTTCGCTCCGGAAAGCCGCATGACGGTCGAGCACCGGACTATGATGACTGGTCGCTAAACGGCGATATTCTCTTCTGGTGTGATTGGCTCGATTGTGCGATTGAAATATCCTCGATGGGAATACGTGTCGATCCGGCATCTCTTGATAAGCAGCTGCGGCTCTCCGGGTGTGACGAACGCCGTGAACTTCCGTATCATAAAATGCTGCTCAACGGGGAACTGCCTCTTACAATCGGCGGCGGAATTGGGCAGTCGCGTGTGTCAATGCTGTTGCTCGGTAAGGCACATATAGGTGAGGTTCAGGTGTCAATCTGGGATAAGCATACAGAAGAGGTCTGCGCTGAAAAAGGAGTTATGCTGCTGTAATAATACAGCATTTTAGAATAAAATGGATATAATCGAACTAATAAAAGTAATAATCATCGGCATCATCGAAGGAATTACCGAATGGCTGCCGATCTCAAGCACCGGCCACATGCTGCTTGCCGATGAATTTATCCATATGAATGTCACACCGGAATTTCGGGAGATGTTCCTGTATGTCATCCAGCTTGGCGCGATACTGGCTGTAATAATCCTGTATTGGGGGAAAATGTGGCCGTTTCAAAGCAAGCGCAAAAACGGAACTGTAGTAAAGAAAGAAACATTCCTTCTCTGGTTCAAGGTCGTCATTGCATGCATTCCGGGATTTATTGCGTATCTGATATTTGATTTCGTTGATAATTGCTATGTGGTTGCGGCGGCACTTATCGTCTACGGTATTATATTTATTGTGATTGAAAACTGGAACCGGAACCGTGAACCGAGGGTGAAAACGCTTGAAGAGATATCGTATAAAGACGCATTCATTATCGGTCTGTTCCAGGCATTGTCGATTATTCCGGGCACATCGCGCAGCGGATCAACAATAATAGGCGGTCTTGTCATCGGAGTGTCGCGTGTCGCAGCTGCGGAATTTACGTTTTTCCTTGCAGTACCGGTTATGGTAGGCGTGTCATTGCTCAAGATTATAGCTTTTGGCTTTGACTTCACAAGCGCAGAGCTTATAACGCTTCTTGTCGGATGCGCAGTCGCTTTCCTTGTTTCCGTTGTCGTAATCAAATTTCTTATGAATTACATTAAGAAGAAGGACTTTAAAATATTCGGATGGTACCGTATAGTGCTCGGCCTTGTGGTTTTGGCATATTTCCTTTTAAAATAATATAAAATTTTGAATACCCGCTATGCTAATATCAATTGCATAACGGGTATTTTTTGTATAGCCAATATGACACTGCGGCTACCACATACTCTGTGATAGGAAAAGCAAGCCAGACGTATTCAAGCCCAAGAAGCGAGAACAACCATGCCAGTGGTATAAGAAGAACAATCTGTCTCAAAACACTTATAAATATACTTTGAGGACCTTTTCCCAATGCCTGAAAATATGTCGGGATAATAATAGTCACAGCGATAGGGATAAAGCCGGAGGCTATGATGCGAAGAGCCGGAACTCCGATGCTGAGGATTGCCTGATCGTTTTTTGCAAATATACCGAGAAGCTCGGCAGGGAATAATTCAAATAAAACTGTCCCCATAATCATGCAAACTGAAGAAATGCAGATAGACTTCCTGACTATTTCCCGACAGCGCGCGACCTCGCCGGAAGCATAGTTGTAGCTTAAAATAGGCACAATGCAAGTATCAAGCCCGAGGACCGGAATTAGCAAAAAAGTCTGCAGCTTATAATAAAGCCCCAATACGGTTACGGCATCGTCGGAAAATGAAGCAAGAATCAGATTAAGCGCCACGATATATATCGTACACAGCGCATTCATCAGAATGTTCGGAATTCCTGCAGCATATATCTGCCGTGTGTAGACGGTGCATTTCTTTAACGGAGTAATTTTCTTAAAAGCTTTTACTCCGACTATTATGGCCGCGAGCATTTGCCCTATAACCGTTGCAATCGCGGCACCGGCGATGCCGAGCTTCGGAAAAAATCCGATACCGAAAATCAGAAACCAGTCAAGAACAATATTTGCTACAGCGCCGGCAATCTGTGCAATCATCGGCGTCCGCATATCTCCGCGTGCCTGCAAAACCTTCGTCCAGTTGCTTTCAAGAAAAATTCCAAGGCTTAAGCCGCAGACAATTGTTCCATATGTGTAAGCATAGTTTTGAGCTTCAACTGAGCTTAACGAGGCAATTGCATAAATGCGCATTAAAGCACATGATATTATTGAAAATATAACCCAAGAGATAACCGACAGCCAAAAACCGACTCCTGCGACTTCATCGGCTTCATTTCGCCGCGATAGTCCGTCGAATTTGGACATGATCGTATTTACGCCTACGCCTGTTCCTATTGCGATTGCGCTCATCAGCAGTTGTATGGGGAATATTATTGATAAGGCGGCCAATCCGTCAACCGAATACTGACCTATGTAGTAACTGTCAACAATGTTATACAGCGCCTGGATTAGTTGAGCGAGCATAATCGGCGGAGCAAGCTTTGCCAATATTCGCCCTATCGGTTCCGTGCCGAAAAAATTGTTGTTATCTGCCAAAATACGACACCTCTTTATGTAATGCCGATATCATATCATATAATGGAACAACAATACAAACTATTTTCAATGTAAAATATGCTTTGCGGCCTGACATGTCAAACGCACCTGCCGAAACGACAGGTGCGTTGCTTGCTTTTGTGATTTTTATTTTTCGATATCCCTGTAAAGGAATGTCACTATCTGAGCGCGTGTGCATACAAGGTTGGGGGAGAATGTTGTTTTGCTTGTTCCGAGGGTTATACCGCTGTTGACGGCCCAGATAACAGTATTACTGTAGTATGCATCACTGCTGACATCCTTAAATGCAGCGCTTCCGCTGACTTCCGGACTGCCGTTTGCACGATAGAGGAATGTCACGGCCTGCGCGCGGTCAACAATTGCATTCGGTGAGAATGTTGTATCGCTTGTTCCGGATGTTATTCCTTGTTCGACAGCCCACATAACCGCATCGTAATAGAAGCTGCCTTCTTTAACATCGGTAAACGGATTGTCGGTGTTTTCCGCCGTCGGACAGCCCATTGCTCTCCAGAGGAATGTTACGGCCTGTGCACGGGTGCATGTCTGATACGGTGCAAACAAGGTATCTGTTATGCCGGAAGTTATTCCGTTTGTGTATGCCCATATTATCGATTTCTGATAGTCATCGATGCATTCTGCAATGTCCGTAAACGGATTGCTGTCGGAAGGTTCGGGATCGGTTTCTTCCTCTTCTTCGGTTTCAATAACTGTTCGCCAAAGCTGAGTGCCCATAAACGGGTTTGCTGTACCTATTACCATCCAGCCCTGCTCTTCATTGACGGCAAATGTGCGCAGACCGTGATTGTACGGATCACCGAAGCCGTTAGTTGTGATTGTTTCCAGGCTTAGATTGCCGTTTTCGGAGCTTATCGTGTAAAGACCGAAGCCACGCTCCGCCGTAGACAGCTTGTTAAGGCAGATGATGAGATCCTTCATGTTTTCAAGCTCTGTTACTTTAATAAGCACATCGTAGACCTTCTTCAGACCGTCCGGGAGCTTGCTGCTCAGGTCAGAATACAAATCGTTTGCCTGCTGATATATCTCCACAAAGCCGGAAATGTCGTTTGTCTCAACCAAATCTGTAAGCTGTGCAAGCAATGTGTTCAGCTTCGCAATTTTATTTATGGTGCTCAGACGGAAAACCGAATAGAAGCTGCCGTCCAGAAGTCCGCTGATAAGTGAGCTGCGCTGCTCGCTTGTGATTGATACGTCGCCGTCACTGTCGGCTTCGGAAACAGCTTCATCAACAAGCGATGCTGCCTTTGCTTTCGTGAGTGAGGACGGAAGCAAACTTGCGGTCTCCTCGTCGTCATTATTCATGAGAAGCTTAAAGAGAACCTTGATGTAGTTTATTTGACTGAGCCATTCGGAGCGGGACATTTTGAGCAGATCTCCGTTTGTGAACTGTCCAAGAGGCTCAAGCAGGGAACTGGTGTCAAATGTTCCGAGCCAAAGCTTGCCGTCGAACACTTTTGACTGCCAGAAATACTGATTCTCATAGTCACCGAATCCGGATTTCTTGCAAAGTATACCGCCGTCGGGGAACAGCTCAGTAGCTTCTCCTACGACTAGTTCAAACTGCTCAGAACCGTCGGAACCGATACTCATTCGGTAGAGATTAACCGACTGCTCAAGGTTGCGCGCCAGGAAACCGAAGTCCTGATCGAACATGAGCTCTTCAAGAGGAATCTCCTCATCGTTGTACTCACCGACATAGAGATATCCGTCATAAATGCACATGTTGCATGCCGCCGCGCGGGTGCGCTCGGGGTCTATGCCGAAGGTATATTTTGCTCCGTCGCTCGTATCTCCTACGACGGGGGTCCATGTCCATGCTTCGGGGTCATTCCAATTGCCGCTGCAATCGCCGCGGATTATGGCAAACGACTGCATGTTGTCATCCACGCGGGTTTCCGGAGTTCCGGTGCACATTGCAACATACAGACTGTTATTGTATTCAACTATTTCCCAAATTCCGCCGCCGTATACGCTGTCAACATAGCGGATTGCGGGATAGTAGTATAAATCGCTTTGTGTGGCAATCTTTGTGAATCCTTCTGAGGGGTTTTCAGAGATGAGCAGGTAAGCTCCGTCAACTCCGACATTGCTTATAACAAGCTTGCCGTCATAAACCGCCATTCCTCTGATGCCGGTGCACACACCGGCTTTATATGCCTGTATGTATTCGCTGTAATTGCTCAAGCCTTGATAGACGCATTTAAATGTGTCGTCAGTAGGGTCAATCTCATATACGCTTGGCAGACCTGCGGTGTTATTTTTATTAACACTGCCGCAGAAATAAAGCTTTCCGTTGTATTCAATTGCGTTGCGGAAGAGAGGGGCGATACCATTGAGGGAGTTAGCCATAATTACATCGACATCGCCTGTTTTAACATTAACCTTGACCAGAATGCCCTTGGAATTGCCTCCGTCTTCCTGACCGTAGAAAAATGTACCGTTGAAGATGGTATTGAGTTCTGCACGCATGGTATCCTCGTCAAAATCATGCCCCATAATCGTATCCATGGCAGTAAGGGTATTTCCCATTGCGGCATAGCATGTTCCGACATATACATAGTCACCGTATGCTAAGGCTGACCACGCATAACTTTGTCCTCTGTCACCCTGACCCTCGGCACCGTCATCAACGCCGGTAACACCTACTGTACCGTTTCCTGTATAATCTACGATGCCGTCGGCTTCTTTTACACCCTTGTCGGAATGAGAGATTTTGCCGAAATCATAGCCTGATGAGCTGTAGGTCACCGGAGTATCGGAATATTCTCCGCTTTCCGTTGCCAGTGCAGGCACCATGAGGCTGAAAATCATTGCCGCGACCATGACGAATGTCAAAAGCCGCCTGAACTTGTTTCTCATCTGCATTTCTCCTTTTAAAATTTTGAAGTTTTGGCTATGTTTATCTTAATATAC
>CAVAPG010000025.1:0-20414 GCA_963590435.1 bacterium | reverse complement strand
CTTTTATGACACGCTCAAGAAGCCCGATGCGATGCATCGGGCTTCTTGTCATGTTGTTATTGTTGTTGCTATTGTTGTTGAACTATGTGCGGAGAGAACTGATCTTTTCAGACCAGTGTACGGCCCATTGCAAGCAGAATGACAACCGCCAAGGCAGTCAGCACAAACGGCAGGAGAATAGACACCAGACGGTACTTTTTCTCTTTCTGGATGCAGATGCTCATTATGAACATGGACGCAAAGCAGATTATGCAGCTGAGTATGTGATGGGGGAAGCTGCTTACTGCCTTGATGAAATAAACCGCGCCGAACAGACACTGGATTGCATTGCCGAGTCCGAGTATAACCGCGCCGAGCATGTTCTGCTTTTTGCAGTAGAACGCTATAAATCCGCCGGGCAGGGTCAGAATGATCATCGGCAGCCAGGTGCGGAAATATACAATGGCCTTATCCATTCCGAATTCGCCGAACAGCACCTCAACTGCGTAAACCACAGGCTGGCTTATGAGGAAAAACACGAAGCACTTGAGCATTGCCTCCCAGTTCTTGCTGCAGTTGACGACGATTATAACCGCAAAGATAACCCACCATTCGTAGCTTATGCCGATGTCCTGGAATGACGTCTCGTCAAGTGCGTCAACCATCATAATCAGTCCTGTGTAGATACCGACAATAAGAGAAAAGATGATTACCTTTGGCCAACTCATCTTAAGATTTCCGTATAAACGTTTCATAGGCAACCCCTTCTGATAATTTATGCTAATTTTAATCGAGAGCAGAGTATACCACAAATGATGTCTAAGGGCAAGATGTTTTATGTTAATTTAACGGCAAACATGCAGGCGTTAAAGCTACACTTTTTTCTTACCCTGACTGTAAACTATGCTTGACTAAGCTATACCGGAGCGCAGTCGACGACCGAGCTTTTTGTTGACTTAAAACGATGAAAAGAGTAAAATAAACTGATTAAGTATTTTCACTGCGGACGGAGGATGTTATGGAAAAGCTGTCACATGCATATATAGTGTCCTCGGCGTCGGAAAACGCAAGGATGGAAAAGGCATTTTCCCTTGCCCGGCAGATGCTGTGCAGCAGTGAGAAGAACCGCCCCTGCGGCGAGTGCCGCGACTGCCGCAAGGTTATGGCGCGTGTGCATCCCGATCTTACGGTTGTCGAGCGGATGACCGATGACAAGGGCAGGCAGAAAAAAGAGATACTTATAGATCAGATTCGCGATATGAACGCGGACGCCTATGTCCTGCCGAATGAGGCGGCGGAAAAGGTCTTTATAATAAAAGATGCCGACACGATGAATGTGTACGCGCAGAATGCCGCACTCAAGCTTTTCGAGGAGCCGCCGGACGGCGTGCATTTTATCCTATGCGTGTCAAACCCCGAGCTGCTGCTGGTTACGGTGCGTTCGAGATGCGTGATGATAAGCTGTGCCGGTGATGAGGATGCCGACAGTGAAGAGGCGGCAAAGCTTGCCGGTGAACTGTTTGAGCTTGAACGCCGCGGCGATATCCCGGAACTTACGGCGTGGTGCTTTACCCACGCTTCAATCGATGCGAAGCAGCTCGGCGAGGTTCTGCTTGCGCTCAAGCGCCGATATGTCGGACTGCTGACGGACGGACAGGACAAAATGCGCATAATGGAAATTATTCGGCTCATTGAGCGCTGTGAGGAATATCAGATGGTCAACACGGGCGTGAAGCATATCATGGGATTGCTGGCAGTGAAGCTGGCACCGGAAACGAGGAAATAAATTGGTTGAGATTATAAGCGTAAAATTCAAAAACAGGGGCAAGAGCTATTACTTTTCGCCCAACGGAAAAAATGTAACAGCAGGCCAGCAGGTTATAGTGGAAACAAGCAAGGGCCTTGAGATAGCCGACTGCGTACAGGGCAGGCACAGTGTCGATGACGATGCGGTCATCCTGCCGCTCAGACCGGTCGTGAGAATCGCAACACGCGATGACCTTCGCGTTGCGGAGATAAACAAGCAGCGCGAGAAGGAAGCGTTTGGAATTTGCAAACAGAAGATCGCCGAGCACGGGCTTGACATGAAGCTTGTCGATGTTGAGTGCAATTTCGAGGGCAATAAAACGACGTTTTTCTTCACATCAGACGGCAGGGTTGACTTCCGCGAGCTTGTAAAGGACCTGGCGGGAATATTCCGCAACAGGATTGAACTGCGCCAGATCGGCGTAAGAGATGAGGCCAAAATGCTCGGCGGAATCGGCATCTGCGGAAGACCGTTCTGCTGCAGCGGCTTTATCGATGAGTTTATGCCGGTGTCGACGAAAATGGCGAAGACGCAGTCAATGTCGCTCAACCCCGGTAAAATATCCGGAACCTGCGGCAGATTAATGTGCTGCCTGAGATATGAGCAGGAGGCATATGAGGAGCTGACCAAAAATGTCCCCAAGCAGGGCGCATTTGTCGAAACAACAGCCGGCTACGGCACTGTCACGCAGGTCAATCTCCTGCGCCAGATGGTCAAGGTGAAGCTTGACGGCGAGGGCGACGATACGCTGAAAACCTTCAGGGCAGTCGAAGTCGCGGCAGTACCCGGAGGACGCCCCAAGGACGGCGAAACTCCGCCGTCGGTGCTCAAGTATGTTCCGCCCGAGCCTGAGGTGGAGGAAGAGCCGGAGGACGAATGGAACATTCCCGAGCTTATAGCAGATGACGGCAGCGAAGATGTTCAGGCAAATGCCGCCGCTCAGAAGAGGCACGGCCGCCGTCCGCGCAGAGGCGGTAGGAAGCACGGAAATTCCGAAAAGGTCAATGCCGCACAGCCTGTCGAAGCAGCCGAAGCCGCTCCGGAGAAAAAGAAAAGCGTAAAGCCGGCAAAACGCCCGAATCATCGCGGCGGCGAGAAAAAGCAGTCTGTCGAGCAGAACAAAGCAGAGCAGCCAAAGCCGCATCAGGAGGCAAAGCCGGAGCAGGGCGAGAAAAAAAGACCCAATCGCCGTTATTATCACCGCGGCAAGCCCAAAAACAAGGGCGGAAAGCCGCAGGAGCAGTAATCAATAAAAACAGAGGCAAAAACAATGAGCATGAAAAAGAAATGGATTATAACAGGCGTCCTGTGCGTCCTGGCGGTGCTCACGGTTGTCGTGGTTGCGGCGGACGGATGCTTTGATTTCAAGGCAGGCTCCGTGCAGTCAAATGACAGCGCGACCGTCGAGAGCGCAAGTCCCGACAGCGAAACGACCACAACGCAGACCGATACCACGCACACGGTTCATGTCACCGCCGGCAACGGAGGAACGACCGATCCCAACGGCAGCGTAACAGTCTCCGACTGGGGAAGCATCACCATAAACATAACGGCAAACGAGGGCTATGAGATACATTCCGTCATGGTCGACGGCGAGGACAAGGGGGCCGTTGAAAGCTATACCGTATCGAATGTCACCGAGGATCACAGCATCGTAGCCACATTTTCGAAAAAAGCCGCCGAATCATCAAGCGAAACGGACGACTGAAGCGTGAAAAAATATTCTCCCGACTGCATCACGGCAGACGGGAGAGTTTGCTTTTTAGGGAGTATTCTGTTTTGACAGTTCACAGATACGGAGTGCCCTCGGGCGGGACATATTCATTTTTGAGTATTTCGCTGAAGCCTGGCTCATCGGCAATGGTGCCTTCCGTGTCGCGCACATAGTTTATGAACTCGGTCATGAGCGCCGAGGGCTCGCGGTTTTTCATGCGCACGAGGACGTATTCAATCTGCCGTGCAGGCTCGGTTATAACCTTCGTAACAAGCAGATCATTCGGCGTATACGTTGTGCGCGGAAATATGGTTATGCCGACATCAAGCTCGGTGAGCGCGATTGCGTCAAGGTAGTTCGACAGGGTGCATATTATATTAGGCTCGGCTCCGGCTTCGGCGAACCATTTCTGAATTGCATCGATACGCGACGGGCGGCTCGGAACAATAAGCGGCCTTCCGGCAAGCTTGAGAAGCGGAATGGTGTCGCCGCCTTTGGCAAGGTCGTTTGAGCGCGACATGACCGCAACCCAGGGACCGCGCCCGACCGTTATGCCCTCAAGATGCTCTGTGTCATAGGGCGCGGCGATGACGGCAAGATCTACCGATCCGAGGCGCAGCCTTTCAAGGACATCGTCGCTGCTGCCGTTCCACATGGTGTATCTGACATTCGGATATTCCTCTGTAAATCCGGATATCCAGCGCGCAATAAGAAAAGGCGCGCGCCCCTCAACAATGCCGAGGTTTATCGTTCCGCTCATGCCGTCCTCAAGGCTCATGACCTCATGCGCGGTTCTGTCTGCCATGTCTAATATCTGCCTTGCGCGGCGCAGAAGAAGCTTGCCTGCCTCCGTAAGCTGAAGCTGACGCTTGCCGCGGATAAAAAGTGTCGTCCCGAGCTCATCCTCAAGTGACTTCATCTGATTGCTCAGCGGCGGCTGACTCATGCACAGGCGCTCGGCCGCGTGGGTGATGTTGAGCTCTTCGGCAACAACCGTGAAATATCTAAGCGTTCTCAGGTCCATATGCTTGTCCCCCGTTTTTATCTTTAGACGATTATACCATATTTTTTGAATATGGCAACCGCAATGGTATATGTATTTTATTTATCAATCTTTGTGTGCTAATATACGACCATAAGGTTGAGGCAAAGAAAACTTCACCTTATTCGTTGTAATCATTTGCTCTCTCATCTGTAAAACTGAATTCTGCCGCATTCCTCTTGCGGCAGAATTTAGTTTTTATGGGAGCATAAACAACGGCACGGAATTTAATACGGAAAATGCTATGACGAAGACAAGTAGCTCATATGCTTGACCGCAGAGAATCGGGGATGGTGTGATCCCGATGTCGTAGGATGAGTGAATAACACTTTATCAGCAGCAATCTGAAAGGACAGCCGATTAGGAGAGACGCGGAGTGCGGCGTTAAGGCACGAGGGCTTGATTGAGCCCGCAAAAGTGATTGCTTCGGCAGTAAGTTAGGTGGCACCGCGGATTTGCAGCTATTCGTCCTAAAGTTTAGGGATAGCTGCCCAAAAATTCGGAGGTGTATTTTTTATGTGTTCAATCATCGGTTTCACAAGCAAGGAGCTTTCTGCTCAATCGGTCAGAGAGTATTTTGACCGGACGGTTTCACGCGGACCGGACGCAACGCAAATGGAGACCCTGCCCACGGCTGTGCTGGGCTTTCACAGACTGTCGATCATGGGTCTTGACGACAGCGGCATGCAGCCGTTTCATCTCGGAGACGATGCCGTTGTCTGCAACGGCGAATTGTACGGCTTCCGACAGCTCCGCGAGGAGCTGAAGTCAAAGTACAGCTTCAAAAGCGAATCCGACTGCGAAATTATCCTGCCGCTGTATCACGAATACGGGCTTGAGATGTTCAAAAAGCTCGATGCCGAGTTTGCCATGATAATCTATGACGGCAAAAAGAAACAGCTCATTGCCGCACGCGATCCCATAGGAATCCGTCCGCTGTATTACGGACATTATTCCGACGGAAGCATTGTTTTTGCAAGTGAGGCCAAAAACCTTGTCGGCCTGTGCGATGACATTATGCCGTTCCCTCCGGGACATTATTATGCCGACGGCAGATTTACGCGTTATGCCGATCTTACGAGCGTCTCGGAGTATTCAGACGACGATATCGACACCGTCTGCGGCAAGATTCGCGAAAAGCTCATTGCAGGCGTTGAAAAGCGCCTCGACGCGGACGCGCCTCTCGGCTTCCTGCTGTCCGGCGGACTTGATTCGAGCCTTGTGTGTGCGATATCGGCAAAGCTGCTGGGCAAAAAAATCCGCACATTTGCCATAGGCATGGATCAGGACCCGATTGATCTTAAATATGCACGCAGGGTGGCGGAATTTATAGGCTCGGAGCATACTGAGGTCATAATGACGCGCGATGAGGTAATCGCCTCCCTCGAAGAGGTCATCGCGATGCTGGGAACCTATGATATAACCACTATCCGCGCGAGCATGGGAATGTATCTTTGCTGCAAGGCAATCCATGAGAGAACCGATGTGCGCGTTCTGCTGACGGGCGAGATATCCGATGAGCTGTTCGGATATAAATACACAGACTTTGCCCCGTCTCCGGAGGAGTTCCAGCGTGAAGCGAAGAAAAGAGTCGATGAGCTTCATATGTATGATGTTCTGCGCGCCGACCGCTGCATATCCGTAAACTCGCTTGAGGCGCGTGTGCCCTTTGGAGATCTCGATTTCGTCAGATATGTCATGAGCATTGACCCGAAGATGAAGATGAACACCTATGACATGGGCAAATATCTTCTGCGCCGCGCATTTGAGAAGGACGGAATTCTCCCCGATGAGATACTCTGGCGTCAGAAGGCGGCATTTTCGGATGCAGTCGGCCATTCGATGGTTGATGATCTCAAGGCTTATGCCGACAGTGTTTATTCCGATGATGAGTTCAAGGCAGGATGTAAGAAATACGATTTTGCGACTCCCTTTACCAAAGAGAGCCTTCTGTATAGAGATATATTTGAGAAATACTACCCCGGTCAGGCAAAGATGATCAAGGATTTCTGGATGCCGAACAAGACATGGCCGGGCTGCAATGTTGATGACCCCTCCGCACGAGTTCTGAAGAACTACGGCGCGAGCGGAAAATAAAAGGAGGATAAAACCATGAGCAGAGAAGTAAAGAAAATACCCGAGCTGTTCGGCAGCTGCGTGTTCAACGAACGCACGATGCGTAAATACGTCGAGGAAAAATACTTCCGGGAGTGGAAAAACTGCCTTTCCGACGGCAAACCGCTTACTCTTGAAGTCGCCGACGGCATTGCCGAGGGCATGAAGCAGTGGGCACTGGAAAACGGCGCAACACACTATACTCACTGGTTTCAGCCGCTGACCGGCATAACCGCCGAGAAGCACGACAGCTTCATATCTCCTGCAGGCGGCGGCGCGATAACAATGGAATTCTCCGGCAAGGAGCTGGTGCGCGGCGAGCCCGATGCTTCGAGCTTCCCCTCCGGCGGACTGCGCGCAACCTTTGAGGCACGCGGCTACAGCGCGTGGGATCCGACGGCTTTTGCATTTATAAAGGACGGAACGCTGTGCATACCGACCGTGTTCTGCTCATATTCCGGAGAAGCTCTGGATAAGAAAACGCCGCTGCTGCGCTCGTGCGACGCGGTGAACCGTCAGGCACTGCGTATCCTTCGCCTGTTCGGCGACGGTCAGACGCAGAAGGTCGTGGCATCAGTCGGACCGGAGCAGGAGTATTTTCTTATTGACAAGGAGCTGTTTCTGCAGCGCGAGGATCTGAGACTGTGCGGCAGAACGCTGTTCGGCTCGAAGCCTCCGAAGGGTCAGGAGCTTGAGGATCACTATTTCGGAACAATTCGTCCGCGTGTTGCCGAATATATGCAGGACCTCGATGAGGAGCTGTGGAAGCTCGGCGTGTATTCAAAAACCCGTCATAACGAGGTCGCTCCGGCACAGCACGAGATGGCGCCGATTTACTCCGATGCAAACACCGCAAACGATCAGAACCAGATAAGCATGGAGATTATGCAGAAGGTTGCCGACCGCCACGGTCTTGTCTGTCTGCTGCACGAAAAACCCTTCGCCGGCGTGAACGGCTCAGGCAAGCACAACAACTGGTCGCTTGGAACGGACACCGGAGAGAATCTTTTCTCCCCGGGAAAAACCCCGAGTCAGAACGCACAGTTCCTGCTGTTCCTTGCGGCATTTGTCAGAGGTGTCGATGAGTATCAGGAGCTGCTCAGATGCTCGGTAGCCTTCGCGGGAAATGACCACCGCCTCGGTGCTCAGGAGGCACCTCCGGCCATAATTTCGGTCTTTCTGGGTGAGGAGCTTGAAGCAATCGTCGACTCAATCGTCAACGATACCGGATACACCGAAAAGAGTAAAAGCAGCCTGCGCATAGGCGTTGATGTCCTGCCGCCTATCCCGCGTGACACAACAGACCGCAACCGCACATCACCCGTCGCGTTTACGGGAAATAAATTCGAATTTCGCATGCCGGGCTCAAGCCAGTCGATAGCCGGACCGACAACGGTTCTGAACACTATCATGGCAGACTCCCTGTGCAAGTTTGCCGATGAGCTCGAAAAGGCACCGGACTTCACATCGGCACTGCATGAGCTTATAAAGCGCACCTTCACCGAGCACGGCCGCATCTTGTTTGCCGGAAACGGATATGATGACAGCTGGGTCCGTGAGGCCGAAAAGCGCGGACTTAAGAATCTGAAAAACTCGTCAACCGCACTGCCGGAATACATGCTTCCGAAAAACGTTGAGCTTCTGACCAAGTACGGCGTATATACCGAGACGGAGATCGCGGCGCGCAATGAGATACACATGGAGCAATACTGCAAGGTGATTGCCATCGAAGGCGAGACGCTTGTCGATATGGTGCAGCACGGCATCCTCAACGCGGTTTCGGAATACACGGCGCAGCTGAGCTCAACCCTTACGAAGAAGCGCGAAGCCCTTCCGGATGTCCCGTGCCGTGTCGAGAGCGCGCTCATAGGTACGCTCAGCAGCCTGAACGAAAGCCTGCTCGATAAGATGGTGTCGCTCAAATCGGCGCTCGAGACCGCACCGAATGTCGGAAACGAGGAGCTTATGAAATATTATCACGATGAGGTGTTCCTCAAGATGGAGGATATGCGCACCGTCATCGATAAGCTCGAGACCCTGACCGCGACCGAATACTGGCCGTATCCGAGCTATTACGATATGCTCTTCTCGGTCTGAGCATGTGCGGAAGAATAATTTAAATAATAAATAATAAAAAATGAGAGAGTAAATGACGATGAAGTATGTATTTGTAACAGGCGGAGTAGTATCGGGACTGGGCAAGGGAATATGCGCGGCCTCGCTCGGAAGATTGTTAAAGCAGCGCGGACTCAGGGTTAAAAACCAGAAATTCGACCCGTATCTCAATGTCGACCCGGGCACAATGAGCCCGTATCAGCACGGTGAAGTGTTCGTAACAGACGACGGTGCGGAAACCGACCTCGACCTCGGCCATTATGAGCGTTTCGTTGACGAGAGCCTGAGCGGGAACTCCTCGGTTTCCGCAGGGCGAATTTACTGGAATGTTCTCAACCGCGAGCGCCAGGGCGGATATCTTGGCGGCACGGTGCAGATAATTCCGCATGTCACCGATGAGATAAAGCGCAGCGTATACGCAATGGAAAACGAGGATATAGATGTCCTTATCTGCGAGATAGGCGGCACGGTCGGCGATATAGAAAGCCAGCCGTTTCTTGAGGCAATACGCCAGATCGCAGTCGAAAAGGGCCGCCGGAATGTGCTGTTTATCCACGTTCCGCTGATAGTTCAGATTCCGGGAACGGGTGAGCTCAAAAGCAAGCCGACCCAGCATTCGGTAAAGGAGCTTCTGTCCGTTGGAATTCAGCCGGACATTCTCGTCTGCCGCACGGATGCGCCGATCAGCGATGACATTCGCCGCAAAATTGCGCTGTTCTGCAATGTCGAGCCCGAGTGCGTAATTCAAAACGCCACGGCATCCACGCTGTATGAAGCTCCGCTGCTTTTGGAGCGCGAGGGACTGTCAAAGGTCGTGTGCAGCAGACTCGGACTGGAGTGCCGGGAGCCGGATCTTGACGAGTGGACTTCAATGGTCGAAAGAATAAAAGGCGCGCACCGCAAGGTGAAGATAGCGCTTGTCGGCAAGTATGTTCAGCTGCATGATGCATATCTTTCGGTTGCCGAATCGCTAAATCACGCGGCTGCGGCAAATGACGCGGTTATGGAGATAAAATGGGTTGACTCCGAGGAGCTCAATGAGAACAATACAGCTTCTGTCCTCGGTGACTGCGACGGTATTCTCGTCCCCGGCGGCTTCGGCGACCGCGGCATTGAGGGAATGATTCTCGCCGCGAAGTACGCACGCGAGGAAAATGTTCCGTATCTGGGCATATGCCTCGGACTTCAGATTGCCGTTATAGAATTTGCCCGCAATGTCCTCGGCTGGGCGGACGCAAACTCTGCCGAGTTTACCGCCGATTCAAAGCATCCGGTCATCGCACTCATGCCCGAGCAGCAGGGGATAACCGCAAAGGGCGGCACGATGCGCCTGGGCAAGTACCCCTGCGTTCTGACACCGGAGAGCAGGGCTTACGAATACTACGGCGAGGAGCTTATTTATGAGCGCCACCGCCACAGATATGAGGTCAATAACGACTTCCGCGAGGAGATAGTGACCAGAGGTCTTCTGCCTGTCGGCATGAGCCCGGACGGCACACTTGTCGAAATGGTGGAAAATCCGGCGTGCAGATGGTTTGTCGCCGCCCAGTTCCACCCTGAATTTAAGAGCAGACCGAACAAGCCGCATCCGCTGTTCAACGGTTTCGTCAGGTCGGCTCTGGACGGGAAAGGTGAGTTATAATGAGAAACTATGAAAAGGAATATATCCAGCGTGTTCAGTTTATCCGTCATGCCGTGCGTGAGAGCGGAGCCGAGGGCATAGTCTACGGCAACTCCGGCGGCAAGGATTCTGCTCTGGTCGGAATTCTGTGCAAGGCCGCGTGTGAAAACACCGTCGGCATAATCATGCCCTGCACCTCGGTCCGCAATTATTCGGTAGACAAGCGCGACGGGGAAACGGTCGCCGCGCAGTACGGCATCGAGACGCGCTATGCCGATCTCAGCGCCGTTAAAAACACGGAAAAGGACATTTTAAGGGGCGTAACAAAGCTCACTGATGCCGCCGAAGCGAATATCGCACCGCGCCTGAGAATGGCAACGCTGTACGCGGTCGCTGCATCTGAAAACCGCCTCGTCGCCGGTACGGGAAACCGCAGTGAGGCCTATGTCGGCTACTTTACCAAATGGGGTGACGGCGCGTGCGACTTCAATCCCATAGACGATCTGACCGTAAGCGAAATTTACGAGTTCCTCCGCTGGCTGAAAGCACCCGAGTGCGTCATAGAAAAAGCGCCCTCTGCAGGCCTGTTTGACGGACAGACCGACGAGAGCGAAATGGGCTTTACATACAAAGAGCTTGACACCTACCTCGGCGGTGGTAAAATAGACGACACGGCGCTTGAAAAAATCCAGCGTATGCATGCAAGAAGCGAGCATAAGCGCCGCAGTATACTGACATTCTGAGGTATTAATATTTGAAGACCAAAGACATGACCTACATTGCCCTCATGGCAGTGCTTATATCTGTCTGCTCATGGCTGTCGGTTCCGACAGCCATTCCTTTTACCATGCAGACATATGCGGTGTTCACCGCCCTGCTGCTGCTCGGAGGAAGGCGCGGCAGCATTGCCGTGGCAGTATATATCGCGCTCGGTGCCGCGGGGCTTCCCGTGTTTTCCAATTTCACCGGCGGCATCGGCAGACTGCTCGGACCGAGCGGGGGATATATAATAGGCTTTCTGTTTACGGCTTTGTGCTATTGGCTGTGCGAAAAGCTCCTCGGCAGGAGCATTTGGGTAAAGGCGGCATCGCTTGCCGTGGGACTTGTTTTGTGCTATGCCTTCGGAACGGTCTGGTTTGTCGAGGTGTATTCGAGAACAAGCAGCATAAACTGGGCCGCCGCCATCGGCATGTGCGTACTTCCGTTTATAATTCCGGACGCCGTCAAAATAGCCCTTGCCTTTCTGACAGATAAGCTCATCGGCAAACATATCAATATAGATTAAGATTAATAAAAAAGGGTCTTGCTTATAACTAAGCAAGACCCCTTATAATGTTTTGCGGGCTTTTTATTTTGCGCCGTTTACGGCCTCGAAGTCCTCGATAATCTTCGCATCGGGAGCCTTGGTGAGCAGGGAAACAACCACGATGAAGATGCAGGATGTGATGAATGCAGGCAGCAGCTCATAGATTGCAAATGCGCCGCCTGTAGGAGCAATGGCGTATTTCCAGATGAATACCATTGCCGCACCGGAGAACATGCCGGCTATCGCGCCCCACTTGTTGCAGCGCTTCCAGTACAGCGAGAACAGGACGATAGGACCGAATGTCGCGCCGAAGCCTGCCCATGCGAATGAAACCACGCGGAAAATGGAGCTTGTAGGATCAAGCGCGAAGATAATGCCGCAGATTGCAACGCAGATAACCGTAATACGTGCTACGATCATGCTCTTCTTGTCGCTCAGCTCGATGCCGAGAACACCGCGGATAATATTCTGCGCGATTGCGCTTGCCGCCGCCAGCAGCTGAACATCGGCCGTGGACATCGTTGCGGCAAGGATTCCGGCAAGAACAAGACCGGAGAGGATGGCGAAGAACGCGCCGTACTCGGAAAGAACAGCGGCAACGGATACAATCAGGGATTCTGCCGAGGATGCATCGCCGAACATCGTGACGAGTTCTGCCTTGGCCATTGAATAACCGACTATGCCGATGATAACCGCGATTGAAAGGGATATGACAACCCAGACGGTGGCTACTCTGCGGCTGAGTTTGAGCTTGTTCTCGTCCTCGATTGCCATGAAGTGCAGAATAACGTGAGGCATGCCGAAGTAGCCGAGCGCCCATGCCAGGGTGGATATAATCTTAAGCGTGCCGAATTCGCCGGCTTCGCTTGCCATAATATTAGTGGAAGCGGTCATGCTGAGGTATCCGGGGATTGCCTTCGCGTTTGCGACGACCTGATCCCAGCCGCCGGCTGAGCTTATGCCGAAGATAAGCACAACTGCCAGAGCAAAGACCATGATAAGACTCTGAATAAGGCTCGTTACCGATGCCGCCTTGAATCCGCCGCCGGCGGTGTAGGCAACGATTACGATTGCGCTGACGATCATTGCGGGGACATAGTCAAAGCCAAACAGCGTTCCGAACAGCTTGCCGCAGGCGGAAAAGCCGGACGCGGTATAGGGAACATAGAAAACGATAATCGTGACAGCACCCAGAAGCTCGATGAGCTTGGTGTCGTCATAGAAGCGGCGTGAAATGTACTCAGGCAGTGTCAGTGCGCCCAGACGCACCGAGTAGCGGCGCAGACGCTTTGCGACGATCAGCCAGTTGAGGTAAGTGCCGATTGCAAGACCGATGGCAGTCCAGCTGGCTTCCGCAACGCCGCAGAAGAATGCAAGACCGGGGACGCCCATAAGCAGATACGCGCTCATGTCCGAGGCCTCGGTGGAAAGGGCCGTGACAATAGGTCCGAGCTTCCTGCCACCGAGATAGAACTCGTGCGCATCGGACTGACCCTTGGAATAGTAAGCGCCGATAGCAACCATGCCGACAAGGTAGACGACAATAGCTATGAGAATGCATATAATATTAGCTGACATGTTTCTCTCTCCATTCATTTTTAAACGATGATAGAATTATAGGCGCGGAAAAAATGCAAAGCAAGCGGCAATTTGGCGAAAATAACTTGAAAATCGAAAAAAACGGGGTATACTATTATCAGACTTAATATTTCTCATGATAACATGAATTAAATTCATGTATTAATAATTATAAAATTAAAAGGAGAGCCATGAGCACATCAAAATACGAAATTCTTGCCAAAGTCGTCGAGCTCGGAAGCCTTACGCGTGCGGCGGAAACTCTCGGCTGCACGCAGTCGGCTGTAAGCCACGCGGTTAATAATCTCGAGCAGGAGCTCGGCTTTTCCGTCATAACGCGCTCGCGTGCCGGCGTTAAGCTTACAGATGACGGCGAGAGGATAATGCCGTCCATAAGAGGCATGCTCAACTACGAAGAGCAGATACGCCAGACTGCCTCGGCAATCCGCGGCCTTGATTCGGGAACCGTGCGCATAGGGGCGTTTACATCCGTCGCCGTTCACTGGCTGCCGGGCGTAATCAAGGAATTTCAGAACGACTATCCGAATGTTGAGCTCAAGCTGCTCAACGGCGACTATTACGATGTTGAAAACTGGCTGGAGGAGGGCAGCATTGACCTCGGCTTCGTGAACGTACCCACGAAGCTTAAGTGCGAGTGCATACCGCTTATGGAGGACAGACTGCTGGCAATTCTTCCGCACGGACATAAGTTCGAGTCATATCCCAAGTTTCCGCTTGTCGAGTGCGAAACGGAGGCATTCATAACGCTTCTGGAGGAGTCCAACCACGATGCAAACCGCGCACTCAATGCCGCCGGAATAAAGCCTAATATTAAATTCTCAACAAAGGACGATTACGCGATAATCGCGATGGTCGAAAAAGGACTGGGCATTTCAATCATGCCTGAGCTTCTTCTGAGCGGGCGGCACGATGATATAGTTATAAAAGAGCTTGTTCCGCCGTCAAAGCGAACTATCGGACTTGCCGTAAACGAAACCAGCCGCAACAGCCCGGCAACGCGCAAATTTGCAGATTATACAGTCGACTGGGTGCGCTGCGGTATTGCCACTGTGTAAATAATGTGTTAATATGAGAAATCGGCAATATAATCATTGAACCTTAACGCTGCATGCAAAAAAACCGGAGTTGCGCGGAAGTTTTATTAAAAGAGGTTTTGCGAACAATGAAGATCGTAATAGTCGGCGCCGGCAAGATAGGCTTTTCACTTGCCAAGGGACTGGCAAACGAAAATCACGATATAACGGTGGTTGATGTATTAAAAGAGAAGGTAAAGCTGCTGTCGGACACATTGGATGTCATGACCCTTTGCGGCAACGGCGCCGCCATATCCGTCCAGCGTGAGGCGAATGTCGATGAGAGCGACCTGCTTATTGCCGTAACGGCGCAGGATGAGCTCAATCTGCTTGCATGCATTGTCGCGCGCAAGCTCGGCTGCAAAAATACCATTGCCCGCGTAAGAAATCTCGAATACACCGAACAGCTCTATGTCCTGAAAGATGAGCTCGGACTGTCGATGACTATAAATCCGGAGCTTCTGGCGGCAAAGGAGATATACAGGCTTTTGCAGATACCGGCGTTTATAAAGCGCGATACGTTTGCCGAGGGCAAGGCTGAGATAGTTGAGCTTTTCATATCCGAGAACAGCCCACTTGAGGGGCTTCGTCTTGCCGATTTGAGCAAGAAGATAAAGGTTCATGTTCTTATATGCGCAGTTTTGCGCGGCGAGCAGGTTCATATCCCCGACGGTAATTTCGTGCTGACCAAGGGCGATAAAATTTATGTCACGGCCCCGGCGTCGTCGCTCGTTGAGCTTACGCATGAGCTGAAGCTGCGCAGCAAGAAGAGCAAAAATGTTATGATAGTCGGCGGCGGCAGGATAGCCGAATACCTCGCACCCATGCTTATAAAAAGCGGAACGAGCATTAAGCTCATCGAAATGAAGCGTCCCAGATGCGAGTATCTTGCGGAAAAATATCCGGAAATGAACGTTATCTGCTCCGACGGATCGAGTCAGGCTGTTCTGAAAACGCACAATATAAGCCAGATGGACGCGGTTTTGCCGCTGACCAATATGGACGAGGAAAATATAATAATCGGAATGTTCGCGCGCAAGGTCGGAGTTCCTCAGCTGCTGACGAAAATAAACCGCCTTGAGTACGGCGAGATACTCGGCGACCGCGGCGCCGACAGTCTTATAAGCCCGAAGAGCCTGAGCACGAATGCAATTTTGAGATATGTCCGTGCAATGGAAAACACCGGCGGCAGCGCAGTTCTGACGATTCACCGCCTTGCCGACGGAAGTGCCGAGGCCCTTGAATTCGCCGTTACCGAGGCGACCGAGCATCTGCACGAAAAGCTTATGGATATTCGCCTTAAAAGAGGCATACTGATTGTTTGCATAAACCACATGGGCAAGATTATTATCCCCGGCGGACGCGATACGCTTTCGGCAGGCGATACGGTCGTTATCGTAACCACCGCAGGACGCGAGATTCTTGACCTGAACGATATATTTGCGTAATGAATTTTGGCACGATAAGAAAAACAATAGGCATTATATTATGCATCGAAGCGGCGTTCATGCTGCCGTCGTTTGTGCTCTCGGTCGTCGACGGCGATGAGAATGTCATGCGCGGCTTTGCATCTGCGATAACGGCCGTGCTGATAGTCGGAGCACCCTGCGGCATAATAAAAAGCAAGGACAGTCCGCTGGGCGCGCGTGACGGCTTCGTCACGGTTGCGCTTGCATGGATAATCATATCGCTGTTCGGCGCAATCCCGTTTTATATATCGGGCGTTATACCGAGCATATCTGACGCTGTGTTCGAAACTGTTTCAGGCTTTACGACAACAGGCGCGACGATTATGGAAGACGTTGAGTCCGCGCCGAGGGCAATACTCCTCTGGAGAAGCATAACCAACTGGATAGGCGGAATGGGCGTGCTGGTGTTCCTGCTGGCGATAGCTCCCGTCGCGCGCGAGGGCGGCTCGATGTTTCTGCTGAGAGCGGAGTTCCCCGGCCCTATGGCGGCAAAGCTTGTGCCGAGAATGCAGAAGTCGGCAAAGCTGCTGTATGAGATATACATAGTGATGACAGCCGCGCAGATAGTGCTGCTGTATCTCGGCGGCATTCCGCTGTTTGATTCGATTAACATTTCGCTCAGCACGGTGTCGACCGGCGGCTTTTCGATCCGCAACGGAAGTATGGCGTCATACGGAACCTATGCGCAGAATATTACGCTTGTGTTTATGACGCTGTGCAGCATGAGCTTCAGCCTGTTCTATTGCGTTCTGGCACGTGAGTTTTTCCGCATTCGCCGCAGCCGCGAACTGAGGGTTTTTGCAATAGTCGTCTTTGGGGTCGCTCTTCTCATGGGCATTGACACGGCATCTAAATTCAGCAGCCTCGGCGAGGGAATTCACCACACACTGTTTCAGGTTATCTCCATAATCAGCACGACCTGCTATGTTTCCGTTGATGCGAGCTTCTGGTCGCCGTTTGTGTGGGCAATGCTGACGGTCCTGATGATAACGGGCCCAATGTCCGGCTCAACCGGAGGCGGCATGAAGCTCTCTCGTGTGATGATACTCGGAAAAAGCACGTATCGTGCCATCGCACGCACCGTGACGCCGAACTCAGTTCACCTCATTCATCTTGACGGCGAGATCGTCGAGGAGGACACGGTTTCGTCCGTAAACAGCTTTGTCGCGGCGTATTTCATGGCTGTTATAGCCACCGCCGTCGTTTTGTCGATAAACGGACTGAGCATCGGCGACGGAATGCTTGCCGCAATATCCGGCCTGAGCAATGTCGGCTACGGAATCGACTCGAACACGTTCTCGATGGGCGTGTCCACTCTCAATATAATCAGCAAGGCGGTGCTGTGCTTTGATATGTTCCTCGGCCGCCTTGAGATATTCCCGATGCTCATTCTCTTCGCACCGGATACGTGGAAAAAATGATTTGTTTTTTATATTAAACGCAAGAAACCTCCGATTCCTCGGAGGTTTCTCACTTACATGCATTGTCCTGTTATCTGTGGGCGAGTGTGTCGTGGGCGCGTTTTAATGCCGAGCACAGGGCGCGGACGTCCTCCTCGGAGCTGTAGCGCGAAAAGCTTATTCTTATCGCCCCGTCAATGACCTGAGCCGGAAGTTGCATCGCCTCGAGCACGTGGCTTCTGCCGCCTTTTTTGCACGCCGAGGAGCGTGAGACATATATGCCCTCGGCCTCGAGGAAGTTCATGAGCACCTCACTGCGCCAGCCGGGCAGGGATACGCTTAATATATGCGGTGCGCCGCCGCCGATTATTTGAACCTCTGGCAGCTGACTGCACAGTGTGTCGATTGCCAGAGTGCGCAGAGCGGCCATTTTTTCGCAGTTTTCCTTCATGCCGGCATAGGCAATTTCGGCGGCCTTGCCGAATGCGGCGATCTGCGGCATTGCTTCCGTTCCGGCGCGCATGCCGTTTTCCTGAGCTCCGCCGCGAATGAGGGGCTTGATTTTAACCCCTGTTTTGATATACAATGCGCCTATGCCCTTCGGCGCGTGAATCTTATGGCCGCTGATGCTTATCATGTCCGCGCCGAGCTTTTTTGCCGAAAAGGGGACCTTCATAAATCCCTGAACGGCATCGGTGTGCAAAAGAGCCTTCGAGCCCTTTGCCTTGAGCATCTTGGCGATGCCTGCAATGTCGGTCACGGCGCCTGTTTCGTTGTTTACCATCATAAGCGTGACGAGCATGGTATCCTCGCGCAGGGCGGCCTCAACCGCACTTACGGACACACTGCCGTCCTTTTCAGGCGCAAGAAATGTCACCTCAAAGCCGCGCGACGCCAGATCCTCAAGTGTTTTGCGCACGGCGTCATGCTCGACGGCGGAGGAGATGATATGCTTTCCGCGCCGCTGTGCGCTCTCAGCGCCCTTTGTTATTGCCCACACGTCGCTCTCCGAGCCGCATGAGGTGAAGTGAACCTCCGATGGCAAGCAGCCCAGGGCGTTTGCTATCTGAGAGCGGGCAGTGTCGAGATATGTCTTTGCCTCGCGCCCCTTCGTGTGCGTGGAGCTCGGGTTGCCGTAGCACTTTGTCATAAGCTTATACGCAATATCCGCGGCCTCGGCGCAGACGCGCGTCGTCGCCGCATTGTCAAGATAAATTTCCATTTAATTCTCCTTGGAGATGATTTTATGAAATATATTATATACACTCTCGGCTGCAAGGTCAACCAGTATGAGACGCAGGCAATTGAAGCTCTGCTCGTTTCGCGCGGACATAAGCCCTGTCTTGAGGGCGAGGTTGCCGATGCCGTTATTGTCAACACCTGTGCGGTCACTGCGGAGGCGGGACGCAAGTCGCGCCAGGCGATACACCGTCTGCGCGAGGAAAATCCGGGTGCGGTCGCGGCAGTCCTCGGCTGCTATTCACAGCTGAGTCCGGAGTCTGTCGAAAAGCTCGGCGCGGATATAGTTTTCGGAACCGCCGACAGGCTGAAGCTCATTGATGCACTTGAAAATGCCGTGTCCACAGGACAGGGCGAAAGGCTGCTCGACAAGCCGTTTGAGCAGCGTATTTTCGAGGAGCTTCCGGCAGGCGCGGTGTCCGGACATACGAGGGCACTGCTGAAAATTCAGGACGGCTGCGTCAATTTCTGCACCTATTGCATAATCCCGTATACACGCGGAAGGGTGCGCTCTCTGCCGCTTGAGTCCGCCGCGCGTCAGGCGGCCGAGCTTGACAAAAAGGGCTACAGGGAGCTTGTCATAACCGGCATTGAGATTGCCTCCTACGGTGTGGATCTGCCGGATAAGCCGGACCTTGCCGATGCAGTGTGCGCAATAGCCACCGCCGCTCCGCATATGCGCCTGCGCCTGGGCTCTATAGAGCCGAGCGTAATAACAGAGAGCTTCTGCGAGAAAATTGCCGCCTGCGGCAGCGTGTGCAGGCATTTTCATCTGTCGCTGCAGTCCGGCTGCGATGCAACGCTCAAGGCCATGAACCGCAAATACGACACGGCGCAATTTTATGCGGCAATGCAGCTGCTGCGCAGATATTTTCCAGACTGCGGCATGACCTGCGATGTCATTGTCGGCTTCCCGGGCGAAACACAGGAGCATCAGAACGAAACCCTCGAATTCCTCAAAAAAGCGCAGTTTTCCGATGCACATATATTCCCGTACTCACGCCGTCCGGGAACTCCGGCGGATAAAATGGACGGACAGATAGACCGTGCAACCAAGGCAAAACGCTCAAAGCAGGCGCGCGCCGTCGTCGCCGAAACGCGCAGGGCATTTCTCGAGAGCATGATAGGCAAAACTCTGCCTGTCCTGTTCGAAACTCAGGAGGACGGACTCTGGCAGGGCCACAGCGATAACTATCTCGAGGTGCGCGCCGAGGGAGAAGGCCTCCGCGGCACGGTGCACGATGTCAGAATAAATGCCGTTTCGGAAGGAATTTTAGTCGGAAATATCATTTGACATCACGAATAAATATAGCTATAATTTTAACAATGCGCACACGATAATCTACCAACTGCGGAGACACCTCATCACCTCAATCTGTGTAAAAAACAGCAGGTCGGCGTCATGGCGTTGCCATTGCCTCCCCTGTGTGAAATAAAGAAGCAGGATGTAAAAAATCTATGCTTCAGAGGAAAAATATCCGCGCAGCAGGGGAGCTCGAGGGGGCAAAGGCCCCGCTCGAAATCAGATAAACCGCCGTCGAAAAGCTTGATTTATCAAGTTTTTCGGTAATAGCATTTTGAATTTCTTCAAAATGCTCGGCGGAAAGCGCAGTCAAAAAGTCCACGACTTTTTGACAAGCCGGAGGGGGACCGCGCCAGCGGTGGTGGGGTTGCAGACTAAGACAGCAGTACAAGCATATAACCAATTGCGTACAAACTATGGCAACCCCTCGGTCATGCTAACGCATGCCAGCTCCCCTTACACAGGGGAGCCAAGGGTGTAGTCTTTACTCATGAGGGGTTATTTTTTCTGCTGTGCTAACCGCAACAGGCAACCCCTCAGTCATGCTTGCGCATGCCAGCTCCCCTTACACAGGGACGCCAAGGGTGTAGTCTTTACTCATGACGGGTTATTTTTTCTGCTGTGCTAACCGC
>CAVAPG010000024.1:0-20468 GCA_963590435.1 bacterium | reverse complement strand
GTCTGCGTCTGCGTCAGCGTCAGCGTCTGCATCGGCATCTGCATCTGCATCTGCATCAGCGTCGGCATCAGCGTCGGCATCGGCATCTGCATCGGCGTCAGCGTCTGCATCAGCGTCGGCATCAGCGTCAGCGTCAGCGTCAGCGTCTGCATCGGCATCTGCATCTGCGTCAGCGTCAGCATCAGCATCAGCATCAGCATCAGCATCGGCATCGGCATCTGCATCTGCGTCAGCGTCAGCATCAGCATCGGCGTCAGCGTCAGCGTCTGCATCGGCATCTGCATCTGCGTCAGCATCTGCATCAGCGTCGGCATCTGCGTCTGCGTCGGCGTCGGCATCAGCATCTGCATCTGCATCGGCATCTGCATCGGCGTCTGCGTCAGCGTCAGCGTCTGCATCGGCGTCTGCATCGGCGTCAGCGTCAGCATCGGCATCTGCATCGGCGTCAGCATCTGCATCTGCATCTGAGTCTGCGTCTGCGTCTGCGTCTGCGTCTGCGTCAGCGTCAGCGTCTGCATCGGCGTCGTCATCCGCATCTGCATCAGCATCGGAATCGCCTGCGCCATCTATCTTCAGATGAACCACATGGCCTCCTATGTTGCTCATGAACATATACGTGGCGTTGCCGGGAACATAGTCCGTGGCTAAGCCTGAGAATCCGCTGCTTGGACTCCAGATAATGGCCTCCTCAACGGTGCTTCCGTAAATGAGCTCCCAACCGTCAATATCTGCTCCGTTGACTTCAATCTTGATGACGCAGTCAGCGGGAAGTCTGAGAACTGTACCGACTCCGACGACATTAACAGCGTCTTTGACGACCAAATAGGATTTGTCAAAGGTTGAACGCCAGAAAACAGTGTTCGTAACAGGCAGGTATGCCGTGACAGTCACAGTAGCATCGTCGGGAAGGTTCTCATAACCATGCAGACAAAGCAGGAAGTTGATGAAGTTTGCGTTCGGATACTCTTTGTTATGTTGAGCAAACAGGCCGCCGTCCAAAGATGCAGTATCAACAGCGTCGGTGTCAACGCCGTCGGCATTTGCATTGGTGCTCAGCGCGAAAACAGCAAACAGGAAAACAGCAAGCACAAAAAGTGCGGTAATAGCGGGCTTGCTAAACTTTTCCAATTTCACCATGCTATTCACTTTTTCCCCCTTTCCCCAAAGATCAATACTAATACCTCCACAAACAATGCGTTATCCGTGCGGCATCGGTTATCTCTGCGTATGGCAGGGAAGCGGTCAGCCGTTGCTCACGGAAGCAACATTGAAGCGATTAACTAATATTTAAGATATAATACTACAGTGCGGCCCGAAATTCAATGCAAAACATGGTAAAATTTATACTTTACAAACAAAATTATTTCATGTTGTCAGCTTGTTGCTTCAAAATGTCGCATTAAATGTTTGCCTGACCGGTAATGAGCTTGCTGTTGCCAATCTTTTGCTTGTATGTTAATATTAAAGCTCAAATTAAAGTTATCAGAGGAAGCAAAATGGATAAGATGCCAAAGCTGCCGAGAATGGCGGCCATTCACGATATTTCAGGCCTGGGAAAATGCTCCCTGACTGTTGCTCTGCCTATAGTTTCGGCAACAGGTGTTGAGTGCTGCTGCATACCGACGGCACTTTTATCAACTCACACAGGTGGCTTTACAGGCTGGACATTTACGGACCTGAGCAATGATATAGTACCGATTGCAGAACATTGGAACAAATTAGAAATTAAGTTCGACGCCATTTATTCCGGTTACCTCGCTTCTGAAGTACAGGGAAAACTGCTTGAGAGAGTAATCGAACTGCTGCGCGGTGAGGATACGCTTGTTATTGTCGATCCTGCCATGGCTGACAACGGGAAATATTATGCAAATCTCGGAGAGGAGATGACACATTGCTTCCGGCATCTCATAAAAAAAGCAGATATTATAACGCCGAACATAACCGAAGCCTGCTTTCTCACCGGTATGGAGTATAAATCCGGTGTGCATGAGATGAGATATATAACTGAGCTCGTCGACCGACTTTCTGAGCTCGGACCGCAGATTGTTGCGGTTACTGGAGTGAGCACGGAAGCCGGCAGTGTGGGCATTGTCGCGCGCGATAATCGCAACGGCAAGCTATGTTCTGTTATGAATCGTACCCTTGACGGGATGTTCCACGGTTCGGGAGATGTGTTTGCGTCGGCATTTTCAGCTTTGCTGACGAGGGGAGCCAAGCTTGAGGACGCTTTGTATACAGCTGAAAAATTCGTAACTGCCGCAATAGAACGCACGGCTAAACGCGCAACAGCGCGTGAATACGGTCTGGATTTTGAAGGAGCTCTGCCCGAATATATTGAACTTTGCAGGGAACTGTTTGAATAGATACACAGAGAATTAAATAAGTGTTCAAAATTCTTTGATGGACTTGACATAAACTTGACATTTGAACACCGAGTAAAGTATAATCAAATGAAGGAGTATGGGGTATCTCATACCTTAAACGGAAGGCAAAATTTTAAATAAGCGGAAGGGGTTGCAAATGAAAGACCTAAAACATCTGATTTATTTTGAAAAACTGCTGCAGGACGCTCAGAACGAGCTCGTCACCAAGGCAGTAGAGGATGGACAGATAGCACTTGGTTACAACTGCTATTACATACCCGAAGTCCTCCTCAATCTTGAAGGCTGCTTTTCTTCAAGACTTCGCGCACCAAATTGCACATCGAGCGATATCGCAAACTATTACATGACCAACCGTACCTGTCCCTATGCACGCTCCATTCTCGAGCGCGCCATCGAAGGCGGATACAACTACCTGAGCGCTCTGTTCGGTGCAGAAAGCTGCGCTACCATGGAACGTATGGAAGAGCACTTCTTCCTCATCAATCCCGTAAAGCACGACGGCTTCTTCGTCACCCAGATCGATCCTCCCATGAAGGGCGATCAGACTAACCTCGATTACTACAAGGCACAGCTCAAGCTCAAGGTCGTTGACGCAATGCGCGATCGCCTCGGTATCGATGTCTCGGAAGAGGCAATGCGCAAGGCTATTGAGCAGCACAACGAGCTCAGCCGCATAATCACCGAGATCGGCAATTACCGTAAGCTCGATAATCCTCCCATCACCGGCTATGAATTCCACGTAATCCAGCTCGTAAGTCAGGTCTGCCCCCACAAGCTGATCCTGCCTTACCTCAAGGAGACCCTTGAAGAGCTCAAGACCCGTGAGCCCGAAGAGAAGTTCCCGTTCCGCGCGCGCGTAGCGCTCGTCGGTTCTGAGGTCGACGATCCCGAGTTCACCAAGCTCATCGAGATGTGCGGCGCAATGGTCGTTGCCGACCGCTACTGCTTCGGTTCCTTCCCAAGCAGAGAGCAGATCGAGATAAAGGACGGCGAGACCGCGTTCGACGCTATCTGCCGCCACTACCTGTACTGGAACCAGTGCGCACGCTTCATGGACGGCTTCAAGATCGACCAGCGTCATGCTATAGCGACTCAGCTCGTTGAGGACTTCAAAGCCGATGGCGTTATATACGAAAACATGAAGTTCTGCGAGTTCTGGAGCTATGAGAAGGTTCTCGCAAACCACATCTTCACGAACGAAAAGCACATTCCTTGCTGCACCATCGAGAAGGAGTACTCCCTCGGCGCAGTCGGACAGCTTCGTACACGTTTCCAGGCGTTCATCGAATCCCTGGAGATCAAGTCCATTCAGGGAGGTAAGTAATGATGTTCGATAAAGTTATAGCAGCAGTAGATAAAAAGCTTGAACGCTTTGACCCCATATGGCAGGCTGAAAACGGAGTCGGCGGTCAGAGATCCCGTTATTACGACAAGACCGGCGTTGCAAAATGGCGTGAGTGGCGCGGCGTTAAGGACACCATGGTCGACTACGGCGCATGGCTGAAGAACCTCGCCTCCATGGCTATGATGGTAGCCTCCGCTCCGCTGCCCTGCCTCAAGGGCTTCTGGGAGTACCGCTGGATGGGTTCCTACCTCGGCACCTTCATGTTCATCGACCGCCTGTTTGAGGGCTTCCGCGGCTATGAGCTCGTCACCGCACACAAGTGCATGCACGCTATCGTCCGCAGCCTGACAAAGAAGATCGCATTCTGCCTGAGCAATGACCGTCGTCTTGGCGGCGGCCCGGATACCGACCGCATCGTCCCTATGGACGAGGTTCTGCCTCCGCTGTTCATGATGGGATTCAAGGAACTCGTTCCGTTCCCCCTGCAGACGCTGCCTGAGTTCATCATCTGCGACGTCGACCAGCACATCGAGCCCTACTATATCGATGTTGCCGAGTCCTTCGGCCTTCCCGCTGACGTCTGCTCCCGCTGCGCGGCAGAGACCGGCGTTGCTCTCGACGACGCATTCCCTCTCATCGGTAAGGCAATGCTCTCGACCAATATGCCCTGTAACGCATCCGAGGCTACCTCCATGTTCCAGCGCCGCCGCATCGGCATGCCGGACTTCCCCGTAACTCTCGCAATGATCCACAACGAGCCGGGCGCACATCCGTATTCCACCCAGATGCTCAAGGACGCTATCGCCTTCGTCGAGAAGGAGTACGGCGTAAAGTACGACTGGGATAACCTCTTTAAGTACGCAAAGCTCATGAACGAGCAGAACACCATCGAGCTCGAGAAGTGGGATTACTTCAAGACCCCGTATTCCGCTCTGTGCGGCATCGCAGAGACACTGTACCGTCTGTACGCCTGGGCTTCCGTAAACGGCACCGATCCTTACTTCAACAAAGTCGACCGTCAGGTCATTAAGATCATGCGCAAGGCGTATGAAGAGAAGAAGGAGCCCTTCGGCGGACGTACCCGCCACCGCGCCTTCCTGTGGGGACCTTCCGCTGTTTACTACACCGATTTCCCGACCTGGGTTCAGAACTGCTGGGGCATCAATATCGTCCTGAACATGGACTCTACCATGGGTCACAACATGATAAACACCGAAGATCCCGAAGAGGCGATCAAGGATCTCGCTCTGTTCTCCGAAAAGGCTACCATGCGTCACCACGCCGTCGGCGGCTGGGATAACGTCAACGCCATTTGGGAGTGGGCAAAAAGCTTCAACTGCGACATGGTTCTCATGAACGACAACATCGCCTGCAAGGGTATGCTCGGCGTCCACGCTCTCATGGAAGAGCAGGCAAGAGAGCTCGGTTTCCACTTCATCTTCATCGAGCATGACCTTGAAGACAGCCGCACCGTTTCCCGCCAGGATATGCGTAACTGCGTAAACGGCTACATGTCCGTCGTCCTGGGTGAGAAGCCTCTTGATCCGACCATCGTTGAGTTTGACGACAGCGAAGCATATTGATAGGAGGATATAATAACGATGAAAAACGTTGCAAAGATCGGCGGCAAGCTCGCCATGTTCGCATTCCTCGCATTTGTCGGAACATTTACCCTGTATATCACAAATGGCGAAAACAAGCTCATTTACTATGTTGTTCGTCCGCTACTGAATAAGCATTACGATTCCCAGGTTCGTGACCGCAGAATCGTCTGATAAAAACAAGAGAACAGATGAGCTCTCCGTGTGAGGGCTCATCTTTATATCAGGCTTGTTTATTTTATGCTTTTCTGCTAAAATAACATGCGTAATGTGACGGGAGGAATGGTAATGCCCGCAAAAAGCAAAATGAAAAAAAGCTCAAAACGAGTTTACATAATATGCGCCATAGCTGTTGCTGTTGTACTTTGTGTTGTTTTCGGAGTGCATAAATATAAGCTGTCACAGGTTGCACCGGTATATCAGCTTAAGGTTGACGGACTCGAGGCGACAACGCCGGCTGAGGCACAGGCGGCGTGCAGAGCGGATTACCGGCGCTTTGCCGATGCAATGGAGAAATACACCGATTGCGCCTGGGTGTGGACAGGGAAGAAGACTCTGTATCTGGTAAAACCCGAAGCACTGGAGGTTGACGCGTCTGCAGAAGAGACCGGATTTACAGCGGTTAAGTTTCTCAACTCAAAAGGCAAAGAGCTGAGCGGATATATAATTGACCCGGCGACAGAACCCGTAGAGCTTGGCAGAATAAAGATAAGCGATGCCGAGGAATATACATTTGATAATGTCAGCATGACCATCCGAGTTGGACTTCGCAGCGGTGATATAAGCTACGAAAATGCTGTGTATTTGTGGGAAAAAGATACCGATATCGTTCTCGCGGTGCGTCCGGATACATACAAGACCGTTGAAGGCAGTATTGTAAGCTTCACCGATGACGGAAATGTTACCCACACATGCTATGTTCTTGATACTGAAATTTAAAGGCAGGAAAATTAATAAATGGCTAATGCCGCAGTTGAAACAGGTGCAGATGCAAAGCGCCTGATTGAAATAGTAAAGATAATAAGAAAATATAAGATAACGCAGATAAGCCCGGACGAGCTTTGCGATATGCTTCGTGAGCTCGGACCGACATTTGTAAAGCTCGGTCAGCTTCTGTCCATGCATCCGGAGATTATCCCGATGGAGCACTGCAAAAAGCTTGAAGATTTGCGCACCGATGCGTCAAGGCTCGTAACCGCGCAGATTCGTGAGATAATCAGCGCCGAATACGGCATGCCGTGGAATAAGGTGTTCAGGCAGATTATGCCGTATCCGCTCGGAGCCGCATCAATCGCACAGGTACACGAGGCCGTCCTGCTCGACGGAACCCATGTTGCCGTCAAAATTCAGCGACCCGATATATATTCGATCATGGAGCGAGATGTAAGGCTCGTCAAAAGTGCGCTGAATGTCATTAAGCTCAAAAAAATCAATAACGTCATGGATATCGGCGACACTATTGATGAGGTATGGGCGGTTGCGCAGGAGGAAATGGACTTTGAGCGCGAGGCGGATAATATTCGCCGGGTCCGAAAAAATATAGAAGGCATAAAGTATGTTTATTGCCCCAAGGTCTATGACGAGCTGTCAACAAAGCATATTCTCGTCATGGAGTATATCGGCGGATTTGAGCTGACTGATAAAGCCGCAATGGCGGAGCAGGGTTATGATGTGCAGGAGGTTTGCACAAAGTTTATAAATAATTATATAAAGCAGTTCGCCGAGGATAGATTTTTCCATGCCGATCCGCACCCGGGCAATGTACGTGTCTGGGACGGACGCATTGTGTGGCTTGATCTCGGCATGATGGGAACGCTTACGGGCACAGATGCCGAGCTTATAAAAATATGCATGAAGGCAATCTTCAGCAATGACTATCGCAGTTTTGCCGATGCTGTGCTGGAAATATGCGAGCATGCCCCCGAGCTTGACCGCGAAGCCTATTACGAACGCATGCGGGCATATTTGGATAAATACCGTGTTATCTCAATGGCGCAAATGAGCAGTACGGTTGATATCTTTGCCGACCTTTATCGTATTGCGCGTGACTTTGGTATAAAAGTTCCGAAGTCATTGACCCTGTTCTGGCGAAGCCTGTCCATTATGGAGGGCACGGTGTCAGACCTTTCGCCGAACACGGATCTTGCCGCGATTATCGGAAAACATATGGCGGCGCAGGCAATGGTCAGCGGAGTCGCGGGAAGTATAACCCGCAAGATATCCCACCGCAAGCTTACGTCCGGCAGTGCTCTGCATTACAACGGCAATAACCTTGAGCCCGAAGGTGCTGCCGATGATGAAATTGATGATGAATTATCCGAGCTCGATTCGGAGCTCGAGGGAGATACAGAAGAATATACGGATGAAACGGAAAGTCCCCGGTCTTGCTGACCGGGGGCTTTCTGACAATATCGGTATTATTGAGCCAATCAAAAAAACTGCGCCTTATCGACCATAGCATGGAGAATCTCGGTTTTCCGCATACAGACCACTATTAGCGTAGCCTTGTTGTATTGCTTAATGGAACCTTTCATGCTGGCGTACTCCTTTAAGCAATGCTGGCTGAAACACGCAGGGCAGATTTGCCCTGCATGCAGTAACTAATCATTATCCAGGTAAACACTCAGATCAAGGTCGGTCAGAGGAATGAGATAGTAGAGATATTCGTTTCCCCAGCAGGCCTTCACCCAATACGCGGTTTCGGGAGCGGGATCGTCGATCACATAGATACGCTTGCCGCCGCCGAGCTGCAAAACGGAATCGGCGTTTTCCGTGCGAAGCTCATCGGTGGGCGAAAAGCTTTTGCCGAAGACGTAGACCGTGACCTTATCGGGGGCTTTGCGGCCTCGCTCAAAACGCAAGGTGATAGGAGAATCAGCCGCCGCATCGGGTATTACATAGTCGAATATACCGACGGGATACTTTCGGCATCCGTCAGGGAGATGTGTTTCCATGTACAGCTCTGAATCCTCATCAAGAGGCTTGACGGGCACCATCCATTTATAACCTATGTACTGAGAATAAATGCCGCCGTATACGGCAGTGCTGCCGTCCGCATTGGTATATTCGGCTTCGAGCTCAACAAAATCATGCTCATCTTCAATGAAGCTCGGTACAATAATGATAGCGGCAATGATGAGAGCTACGCCGATTGCTATCCATATGAGTTTTGATTTTGACATGTTTGCCTCCCTTGCTTATTTGGTCAGCCAAAGTGAGTAACTTAGACTTGCGTTATTTGCAGAAACATAAAATGACGTAGCACCTGATAGAGGAATGTCGAAAGAAACATCATACTGTACAGTTGAGGTTACGGTATAATTTGCCGAATGAGCTGAGCCTGGATTATAAATATTAAATCCCGCAGTCATACCGGATTTGTCAAGTACAGCAGTGCCGCTTGATGAAGTATATTTGCACGTTACAGTACTTTTTGCGCCAGTAGTAGTTGATGTCAGAGAGCCCTTTAGACTGCTGAGTGCAGCGTCAAATGTGTTTGTCGGAAGTCCAAATGCTGACAGAAAGTCAATTATTAGATTCTTTAATAACGTGCTACCTTTACCTGCATACGCATTGGTAACACCGTCTAGCGAAAGAACACTACTGATTTCTGAATTTGAATTTCGAGAAAGCGAAATGGTTATTTTGCTTACATATACTTTGCTAACAGTAGAGTTAGCATTGTCGTAATATGTTTTTACAGCACTAATATAAGTTTTGACCTGTGTACCTATTCGTTTTGCGTTTGAAGCATAGTATACAGATAATGTCTGCCCGTTAACAGATGAAACATTAGTTAGTTTTTTAGTAGTCGACCCTTTCTTCACAAAATTTGCATCGACTTCGAGCGGAGAAACTTCTTCGTCAGAAGGAGAAATAGGTGCGGACTCCAACGAGACATTTGGCCTTACAACATCGACATCATCGGCCATGACACGTTCGCCGAAGGCAAACATAATCTGCGCATCAGAATCAATTAAAGGATTAATAACTATTCCTGCGTTGATTTAGTTTTCACCAACCGATTTTGTAAAACCGGCTGTGAGCGGCAGATTGATTTCGCCTATTGAAATTTCGCCGTAGAGAGGTCCGTTTAATATACTTGAGCCGTCAGTAAGCTCAAGAAGATCAACATCGCCAGCGGCGGTTAAAAGATAATCGTTTTCTCCTACGCTTATCGTAGCAGACATGCTTACATGGAAAATGTCATCTTTCATGGTGCGCGAAACGGTGTAATTATATTCCGCATCAGCGTTTCCGGTACCAAAAAGAGCCTCAAATCCATCATTTGTTATAGCGGCTATAGAACTGTTTCCATGCAGAGCAATGCCGTCCGCAAAAGCTGTCACGCCCAGTGACATCATAATAGCAAATATCAGGACAAAGCACAAAATTTTTCTAACTTTCATTTTTTTGTTCTCCTTTGTTTTTTTAATATTCGGCATACATGGTGATAGTGATGGTTTCCGTGGCTTTTGCGTACAGTGTGAATGTTGTTGTGCAGCGGTAGCTACCGGAACCGGTGAGCTGTTTTTTTTGATGATGTCATCATATTATTAAGCGTTATTAAGCGGCTGGTGTGCTGGCAAATACATATACTGCATCTGCCGCCGAATAGCCGCTGCCTGCCTGCGAGGTCATTACTTCTATACCTTTTAAAGAGTACCATCCACTGGTCTGATTATTCTTTTTAAGTGTATAGTAATGGTAAGACCATCCATTTGTGTTTGTTGACTGATTCATTGTGAACATGAGATATGCACCGTCATTTTGCATACACCAATATCTGGCTGCGGAATCTGATAAGACATTGCTTTTCAAGTAAATACCAACAGTCATGTAAATAGGGCGATTTTTAACTTTATTTCCAAAAGTTTTTTTCCTAACCAATGAGTATGAGTCTTTATTACTGGAATATGTTCTTCGTAAGTCGCCATTGTAGTAGCCACTGTCTTTTATATATGCAGTGTAGCCATTTCGAATATTAGAGCAGTTTGTTGTATCGGAAGTATCATTATCAATCCAATATTTTGTGGTAACGGTATCTGCAAGAGCAGGAAAGACCAGACAAGTCAGCATTATACTAAATACAACGATAATTGTAAGAAATTTTTTCATGTAATTACCTCACTTTGATGAAATTGTTATGGTGTTTAAGGCGCTTTTTGCAGCACTTAAAATACCGTTGTCTTCGCCGGTGCCGAGGAAACGTATACTGGTCATTTCGATGTGCTGTGTGAGTTTTTCGTCAGAAAAACCTTTGAACTCAAGAAGTACGCCGGTCTCCAGGTCTACTGTCATCTCAAAGCTGCTGGAGGATATCTTTTGTGCGTAATCCGAATCTGTGACCGAGCCGCGTATAACTACTGCATTTCTGCCGAGAAATTGACGCACGCTGATTACATCCCAATTATCCATATCGCTTAGAAGAGCCATACCGAGCGACTGTGGAAAAATACATTGGGAAGCATAAGCGGTTCTTGTTATATCCGGCCGGTAGTAATATCCTTGCTCGCCGTCGGCTTGAGTGACCACGCGGTCATAAATAGCTTTTTCTCCGTCAAAAAACACCATTTTCTTTGAGCGTGGCAGACATATATTATAATCAGGTTCAGTGCTTCGCTCTGAGTTGTCAAGCTGTGAAATATAGCAGCACTCAATATAATCATCGTTACTCGCATTATAACTATATAGAGTTTCGTTTATGCATATGTTCTGCAAATCCTCCACGCGCCCTTTGACACTCTCCAGGGAGACTTGCTGAGGAATATCCACTTTGAAGCCAATTGTTACATCTTCACCCTCACGAATGAATGATGTTGTGAAGCTGCCAACGACAGCATCGTAATAATCGACACTGTTTATCATGCCGTTATATATGTTATCTTTAACATTTGATATTTTTGTCACATCGGCATATGTGTATGTATTGACATCTTTTTCTGAATTTTCATAACCATTTTCGCCTACATCTGCCGATGAAACAAGGGCAACACCGCTGATGCAGATAATTACTGCAAGTATTGAACAGATTAGTGTAAGTTTTTTATTTTTCATTAAATTCAACTCCTTTATTAATATTCAGCATAATTTATAATCGTGATAGTTTCCGTGGTTTTTGCGTACTGTGTGAATGCTGTCGTGTAGTGGTAGCTGCCGGAGCCGGTGAGCTGCTTTTTGAAAGATATCATCATTTTTGAAGAGCTTACGCTGTGGTAAATGTAATTATCGGAAGTGCCGACATTTACCTTGACCCACTTGGTTCCGGACTTTTTCTCAATACAGGTCTTCGTTTTGATCTTTGTTACATCACTTTTGCCGGAGCATCTGAGCTTAACAAGTGCATTTCCGTCTTCGGCAATGCTAAATGTAACAGTCGGATTTGCTGTGTACAGGCTTAGAAGTTCAATGCCGCCGGACGGCTGCGCGGCATATGCGGAAACGGGCACACCGGTGATGATCAAAAGACTCAATATAAAACAGGCTATCCTTTTCATATATTTTCCTTCCCTTCTGTGTTTTTTTGCCCCTCTATTTATATAAACAGCGAAAAACGAAAAAACAGGACAGCTTTTGTAAAGAAATTTTTTAATTTCCAATTGTCTTGAAAATGCATAAAAAATCAGATACACTGTCATCAAGGCAGAAGGGGGAATTACATTGCTGATGCTTTATGCTGCAGTCATTGACGATGCGGCTGAACTGAGAAAGTTCGAAATGATATATTACGCCTATCGCGATCAAATGTTTTTTGTCGCTAACAATATTCTGCACGATGAGTACGAGGCCGAGGACGCTGTACAGAATGCACTTCTCGGTATAGCGAAAAACATAAGAAGTCTGCCTGATGAGAATAAACGCGTTGCTCGTGCATATACGCTGACGGCGGCAAAGAATGCGGCGCTCAATATGCTGCCGAGTAAGAAGCGGCGCGATGAGCAGCTTGATATAGATAAGATAGAGCTTGCCGATGATGTTGATGTTTTTGCTCAGGTTGCGGCCTCTGAGGACAGAGAGACCTTGCTGAAAGCGATAGGGAAGCTGCCGGATATATACAGCGATGTGCTGTTTCTGCATTATGTCTGTGGGCTCAACATTGGACAGGTGTCGTTATTTCTCGACCGAAAAAAAGCAACTGTTGAAAAGCAAATAACAAGAGCACGAAAGCTTGTAGTCAGACTGTGTATCGAGGAAGGGATGGTGCTTAAACATGGAAAAAACAATGACGGTATTTGAAAACGCGCTTTTGGAAAAGACACTGCAAAGCTTTGACTACGTCCCTGCCACCGAAGAAATAGAGCATGAATTCTCGCTTGAGTTTGAAAGCAAGTCCGAAAAGCTCATCAAAAAAAGCAACTCAAAGTTTTGGCACTGTGTGAATACTACGGCAAAAAAGATACTTATCGCGGCGATAATCATGGCACTGCTCACCGGCACGGTATATGCTGTTCCCGCACTCAGGGAAGGGCTTATCAAAATATTCATCCATGACGACGGCAGTATGTATTCATTCTCCGTTGACCGAAATATGATAAAAAACGCACCGACGGAGATCGAAACGGCCTATTCATTGACATATATTCCTGATGGCTATGAGCTCGCTAACACAGTAGCTGCCCGTGAAGGTGTCGTATCACTCACTTATATAGATGAAAACGAGAACTGGATAGACTTCACGCAGGAGATAGTCACGCAGGATCCGCGCAATAAGCTCGGCGGACTGTCGGATTCCGAGCGCTCGAAGCTTGAACATATTGAGCTCGATGGCTATGAGGTTATCCGGATAATCCACGATGAGGGCGAAGTGGAGCTCTTATGGACGGATGACGAATATTTCTTCGCGCTGTTCTGCGAGGAAGGCGGTATCAACGAGGCCGAAAAAATCTTTTACGGCATAAAGCCCGATGCCGAGCTTACGCAGAGACTGGCAAACGGCGAGAGCATAATGGAAGGCAAATATGTTGTTGATTAAAATAGTTAAAATTATGAAGTCCGCGTTTTTCCGAAACGGAAAGACGCGGTTTTTGTTGTGTCTTATGTATAAAGCTGATATAATAAATTGATTAAATATATGCCTGCGGTGCTGCTTTGCGCAGCCTAACAAGGAATTCGGTGAAAATCCGAAGCAGTCCCGCTGCCGTGAATGGCGACGAGGGTGCATTTGCCACTGTTTTATTAATGGGAAGGCGCACCTGAGATTGACCCATGAGTCGGAAGACTTGCCGCAGTGCCTGTATTTGAAATCTTGAGGAGGTGGGATATATGCGCGAGGACGCATGGACGCTCAACATTACCTACGAGTAGGACGAGAAGACAAAAAACGAAAACAACTTACTTGGAGGTAAAACATGAAAAAAAGATCTTTGAGCCTGCTTTTGGCTCTCTTAATGGTGCTGAGCCTTGTCATGCCCGGCACAGCCGCATTTGCCGACAGCGATTCGCAGTGGGCAAATTTCCGCAACAGCGATGTCAACATGGCAATAAGCTCGGCTAAAACCCCGACAGATACAGACCATGCAACGCTTAAATGGGCATCAAAACTCGGCAGCGACTGGACGATGACTCCCGGAGCTCCGATAATAGTCGGAAATTATCTTGTCACAATGGCCGGAGATACCATCAATATGCTCAACCTTGATGACGGAAGCGTTGCAAAAACCGCAAAGCTGCAGGCATCGTCCGGATACGGACTTACTCCGCCGACTTATGCTGACGGACTTATTATTGCTCCGCTGACCAAGGGTACAATCGAAGCCTTCGACGCGTCTACTCTTGAGAGCAAATGGGTATATACCGATGCTCTCGGCGGCCAGTCACTTTCACCGGCTTTGTACGCCGACGGTAAAATTTATGTCGGCTTCTGGAACAACGAGGACGAGAACGCAAACTTCGTCTGCCTCGATGCAAAAACAGGTAAGTGCGATTGGAGCTACACTGTAAAGGGCGGCTTCTATTATGCGGGTGCCGTTGCGGTCGGCGATTATATTCTTGTCGGTACCGATGACGGCGCAAAGGGTTCCTCCGGCGACAGCGCACTGCTCGCTTTCAAAAAATCATATGCGGAAAATGAAGAGATAAAGCCCGTGTCAAGTGCCGCGCTGACAGCATGCGGCGATGTTCGCAGCAGCCTTGCTTACTCTGACGGCAGAGTTTATTTCACATCAAAGGGTGGTTTCCTCTGTTCTGCGGCAGTTGATAAAACAAACGGTACGATAAGCGATGTGAAGAGTGTTTCATTTGGCGCACAGAGCACATCGACTCCGATTGTTTACGGCGATTATGTCTATTTCGGCGCAGGCAACGGCTTCTCGGATCCAGGCGTTTTTATCATTGCAGATAAAAACACACTGGAAGTTGTCAACACGGTTCAGCTTAAGGGATATGCCCAATGCTCAATGCTCCTGTCAACGGCCTATGTGGAAACCGACGGCTATTTGTATTTCTACAGCACATACAACACCACTCCCGGCGGTGTATCACTCATAAAAGTCAAAGCTGACGATGTCAGCAAAACAGAGCTTATTGAGCTCTATGATGCCGCCGGATATGAAAATTACTGCATCTGCAGCGTTATCTGCGATGAAGACGGCAACCTCTATTACAAAAACGACAGCGGCAATGTCTTCTGCCTTGCCAATGAATACAGTGAAAATGTCCTCGTAAGCATTGCGGATAAGGGAACTGTCGCACTCAGCTATGCTTCTGTAACGGCAACAGACCGCAATAAAGACAATGTCATTGATATCGATGAGGTTCTTTACGCCGCACATGAGAAGTACTACGACGGCGGCGCTGCAAAAGGCTATGCTTCTGCCGCAAGCGAATACGGTGCCTATCTGACCACACTCTGGGGAGACAGCAGCGGCAACTTCGGCTACTTCGTTGACAATGCAATGTCTATGGGCCTCGGTGATGCCGTAACCGAAGGTCAGCATGTTTATGCCTATATAACAGCAGGTGCATATCCAAACAATGATGCATACTCATACTTTGAGAAAGCAAATATCGAAACAAAGACATATACCGAAACTACCGTAAAGCTCATTGCCCAAAACGGATACGACGAAAACTGGAGTCCGGTATTTGACGGCTATGAAAAAGCTCAGTTTACCGCATATACAGCCGATATGAAAACCGAAGTAACGGGATTTAAGTCATCAAACCTCGGTAACGGCAAATACTGCATAAGCTTTGCAAATGCAGGGGAGTACTGCATCGTCGCAAAGGCAGAAAATAATGCAATTGTTCCGGCAGTGTGCAAGGTAACTGTATCAGAGACGAAAGGCTTCTCAGATGTTATGTCAACCGATTATTACTACGATGCAGTACTGTGGGGCAGTGCGAATGATATCGTTTTAGGTGTCAGCGACAGTATCTTTGCGCCAAACAAAGAATGCACAAGAGCGCAGATTGTAACATTCCTGTACCGACTGGCAGGATGCCCGACAGTAGGCGATGAATGCAGCTTCACAGATGTCAGTGACGGATACTACAAAAATGCGGTTATATGGGCAGCGGAGAATAATATTACAAACGGCACAAGCAAGACTACATTCTCTCCTGACGACAAATGCACCCGCGCACAGGCAGTAACGTTCCTGTATCGCTATATGGGCTCAAAAACAACTGTCACGGAAAAGAGCTTTTCCGACGTAACCGACACAGGCGCATATTATTTCAACGCTGTTGCCTGGGCTGCCGAAAACGATATAGCCAGAGGATATCAAGACGGCACATTCCGCCCGTTCAGAGAATGCACGCGTGCGGAAATTGTAACATTTATCTATCGCATGGCTGCGTGTTGATTTTATGAAAAAAAGGTCATTATCTTTAATCCTATGCATTCTTATGATATGCAGCCTGCTTGCAGGCTGCATGAAGAATGCCGAGGCCGTGAATTTCGCCGGAGATATTGAACTCGGCGATGACGGCATAGTAAAAAAAGAGGTTTTCGAACAGCTTATAGACAGCAACGAAATTGCCTCCATATGCGGAAAGAGCGGCAGCTCAAGCTATAAATGGACTGTTTCCGGTGCGGATATTACGCAGCCTCGGGATTTGTGCATGGCAGTTACGGTAAGCGTCGAGGATAATTCGGATATCCGAATCGAGATGAAATCCGACGTGTCGTTTGGCTTTTTGCCGACATTATCGGTTACGCTTAATGACAAGTGGGCGGTTTCCGCGGCAGGCGTTTATGATGCGGACGGCAACAGACTGTCGGATGCGTCAATCACAGGCAGTGAAAAAACAACGCTGAATTTCAAGATTACCGATGGCGTGTTCAGCTATATTGTCCGTGCCGAGGAGACACCTGAGACGGAAACCGACGATAGGGAAGGACTCTCCGATGGAAGCAGTACCAAGCAGGATAAGTATAAAACAGATCCGGTGCCGAGCGGAAAACCCGAACCTGTCGAACCCGAGGATAACAATATCGAAGCAGAGAAAAAAAGCAGCTGCACATTCTCGATTGAATGTTCGACGATACTTAACAATCTGGCAGACCTTAAACCGGAAAAGCTCGATGTCCTGCCGACGGATGGTGTTATTTTAAAGGCAGTCAGTGTGGAAATATCCGAAGGAGAATCAGTATTCGATGTCCTTGAGCGAGTATGCCGTGAGTATGGCATTCAGCTTGAATCCTCATGGACTCCCGGATACAACAGTGCCTATATAGAGGGAATAGGCAACATTTACGAGAAAGACTGCGGAGATCTGTCCGGATGGACATATTCGGTAAACGGCTGGCAGCCGAATTACGGATGCAGCCGCTACGCTCTGCATGACGGTGATGTAGTCCGGTGGAGATATACATGCAATCTCGGAGCGGATGTAGGCGGAGGTGTGGCAGCCTGACTATGAAGGATGCATTCTCAACTTTACATCCTGCGGTAAATTTGCTGTACTTTGCCGCAGTCATAACTATGACGATGCTGTATATGCATCCTGTCCTGCTCGCAATTAGCCTTGCGGCGGCGGCGGGGTATGTCTGCATTCTTAAGGGTGTTCGGCACTTTGCAAGAACCTTGATATTTCTTGTGCCGTTCCTGATATTCATGTCGTTGCTCAATGCTTTGTTCAACCATGCCGGAGTAACACCGCTGTTTTACCTTTCCAATGGCAATGCAGTGACAAAGGAAGCGCTCATCTACGGTTTTTTTGCATCTGTGATGTTTTGCTCGGTAATACTTTGGTTTGACTGCTTTAATGTTATTATGACGTCTGATAAGCTTCTGCATCTTTTTGGCAGACTAAGCCCGTCGATGTCACTTCTCCTGTCCATGGCATTGCGCTTTGTCCCTAAATTCGGCAGAAAGATTAGCAGAATCGATGCTGCACGTGCGCAAATAGGTCAGGGCAGTTCCGACGGCGGCATAATTTGCCGCATAAAAAACAGCACCAAGGTGCTGTCTGTTGCCGTAACTTGGGCGCTTGAGAGCTCGATAACCGCGGCAAATTCAATGAAAAGCAGGGGATATGGCGCGGCTCACCGAACAAGTTTTTCTCTGTATAGATTTTCAGCGCATGACGCAATGGTAATTTCGGCATGTGCTGTGCTGGCAGGCGCTGTCATCGTCTGTGTGCTGAGCGGGAGAATATATGCACGCTTTTATCCATCAATTATTGTAAGCTCAATTGGCGGTGTATCTGCAATCGGGGCGGCAGCATTTGCACTGCTGTGCTTTGCTCCGCACATTATTGACGCGAAGGAGGCCTTTCTGTGGCGGCATTCAGTATCCGCAATTTAAGTTTTGCATATCCGAATGAGAATAGTTATGCCCTTACAGATGTGAGCCTCGAAATTCCTGAGGGCACCATAACGCTGATATGCGGAGCAAGCGGCAGCGGAAAAAGCACTCTTTTGCGCAGACTTAAAAGCTGCCTGTCAGACTGCGGAAAATCAAGCGGTGAGATATTGTTTTTCGGGAAAAGCTTAGATGATGTTCCGGAGAAAGAGCAAGCAGGCAGAATAGGATTTGTTTTTCAGCAGCCGGACGATCAGATTGTTACAGATAAGGTTTTTCATGAAATGGCCTTCGGACTCGAGAGCCTCGGCTGGAATCAGAACAAGATGAGGCTTGCCGTTGCGGAAATGGCGAGTTATTTCGGTATTTCGAGTATTTTCGACAAAAATGTTTCAGAGCTGTCCGGGGGTCAAAAACAGCTTGTCAACTTGGCATCTGCGGCGGTAATACACCCGGATGTCCTTATTCTCGATGAGCCGACAAGTCAGCTTGATCCTATTGCGGCGGCGGATTTTCTGACCGTATTGCGCAGACTCCATGCTGATCTCGGTCTCACTATTATACTGACTGAGCACAGACTTGAGGATGCACTGCCCATGGCAGACCAACTCGTTGTGCTTGACAGAGGTCACATCGCGGCTTGCGGTGAGCCCTCCCGGGTGGCAATGCAGATAAGAGACACCGCGTTTTTTGAGTCCATGCCTGCAGCGGTCAAAATATTTTCAGCAGTAAATGAAAACGGAAAAGCTCCGCTCACAATAGCTGATGGACGCAAATTTATTGCCGAGCACTTAGATAAAACGGTTGACATAATACATGCTCAGCCGCAAATTAAAAACGAAACCGCATTGGAAATGATTAATTGCAGGTTCAGGTACGGACGCAATGACGATGATGTTTTGACGGGCATGTCATTTTCCCTAAATAAAGGCGAGGTATGTGCGCTTTTGGGTGCTAATGGGTCCGGTAAGAGTACATGCATCGGATTGCTGTCCGGCAGACTGAGACCATACCGCGGCAAGGTGAAGAACCACGGATTTAAGGTTGCGGCGCTGCCGCAGGATCCGCGAGAGCTTTTTGTTAAAGACAGCGTTGCAGCTGAACTTGAGGAGCTGAGCGCAGATAAAGCGGAAGTTGCCGAAATGAGCGAATTTCTTGAATTGAATGACTTGCTTGACCGTCATCCGTTTGATTTGTCCGGCGGTGAGCAGCAGCGGCTCGCAATTGGAAAAGTCCTGCTGACAAAGCCTGATGTCCTTCTGTTCGACGAACCGACAAAAGGCATGGACGGCGTGATGAAGCGACGCTTCGGGCAATTACTGCGGAAATTGAAAAACGCCGGAAAAACTGTTCTTCTTGTTAGCCATGATGTAGAATTCAGCGCATGCTATGCCGATAGATGCGCCCTGCTTTTCAGAGGTGAAGTTATTACCGAAAATGAACCGCATGAGTTCTTTTCGGGAAACTTCTTTTACACTACGGCGGCGGCAAAGCTAAGCCGCGGTATGATAGACGGAGCGGTACTTACCGAGGAGGTGATTGAATGCCTCGCCCGTTAAGCAATCGAACAGTTGCAGTGTCGGTTGCAGCCGTTGTGCTTTCGGCACTGGTGATAGTAGTTGAAACATACTTATGGAACAATCGCAGTTATTATTTGACCTCACTTATAATTATATTGCTTGCGATGCTTCCGTTTTTTATACATTTTGAGCGAAAAAAACCGCAGGTGAGGGAAATTGTACTGCTTGCGGTCATGACGGCACTGGCAGTTGCCGGAAGAGCGGCTTTTTATTGGGCGCCGCAGTTTAAACCGGTCTGCGCGATTGTCATTCTTACGGCAGCCGCATTTAATGCTCAGGCGGGATTTATAACCGGCGCTGCATCGGCCTTGATTTCGAATATTTTCTTCGGTCAGGGGCCGTGGACCCCGTGGCAGATGCTCGGATTCGGACTTGTCGGCTTCTTTGCGGGAATTCTGTTTTATGACAGGGAAGTAAAAACTGTGCCTTTACTTGCGTACGGTTTTTTTTCTGTGCTCATTATATATGGACTCCTGCTTGACACGGCATCTCTCCTGATTTATTCGCAGAATATAAGTATAAATGCACTTTTGGCAATGTATGCTTCTGGATTCGTTTTCAATCTTATTCATGCGACCGCAACTCTCGTGTTTCTCTTTTTACTGAAAAAGCCCATTCTGTCAAAACTGAGCCGCATAAAAACAAAATACGATTTGCTGCGGTAACGCTTCAGACCAAGTCGATTCAAAATGCGGCAATTCGTGTTGTTTGCATATTATCAGGTTCAAAAAACATAAAAACTTAAAAAAATGCATTTTTTGCCGCGATAATGCAAAATGCGTGGCGTCAAAATAAAAATGCTTTATTTC
>CAVAPG010000023.1:0-21130 GCA_963590435.1 bacterium | reverse complement strand
CGACGGTACGGCCGCCCTCACGGATAGCGAAACGAAGGCCCTTCTCGATTGCGATCGGGGTGATCAGTTCAACCTTCATGTCGACGTTATCGCCGGGCATGCACATCTCAGTGCCTTCAGGCAGAGTGATGACGCCGGTAACGTCGGTGGTACGGAAGTAGAACTGAGGACGGTAGTTGTTGAAGAACGGGGTGTGACGGCCGCCTTCGTCCTTGGACAGAACGTAAACCTGGCCAACGAACTTGGTGTGGGGCTTGATGGAGCCGGGAGCTGCCAGAACCTGTCCGCGCTCTACGTCCTTCTTTGCAACGCCACGGAGAAGAGTACCGACGTTATCGCCAGCCTCTGCGTACTCGAGGAGCTTGTGGAACATCTCGGTACCGGTAACTGTGGTCTCTGCAATCTCGTCCTTCAGACCAACGATCTGAACCTTATCGCCAACCTTAACACGACCACGCTCTACACGACCGGTGGTAACAGTGCCGCGGCCGGAGATGGTGAATACGTCCTCGATAGGCATAAGGAACGGCTGATCTGCCTTACGGTCAGGAGTGGGAATCCAGGTGTCAACTGCGTCCATGAGCTCTTTGATGCATGCATACTCGGGAGCATTAGGATCGTTGGACTCGCAAACGAGTGCGTTAAGAGCGCTGCCGCGGATGATCGGGGTGTCGTCTCCGGGGAAGCCGTAGAAGTCGAGAAGCTCGCGAACTTCCATCTCAACGAGCTCGAGGAGCTCTTCGTCGTCAACCTGATCGCACTTGTTCAGGAATACGAGAACGGAAGGAACGTTAACCTGACGGGCAAGCAGAAGGTGCTCGCGGGTCTGAGCCATGGGGCCGTCGGAAGCTGCGATAACGAGGATAGCGCCGTCCATCTGAGCTGCGCCGGTGATCATGTTCTTGATATAGTCAGCGTGTCCCGGGCAGTCAACGTGTGCATAGTGACGATTTGCGGTCTTGTACTCGACGTGTGCGGTGTTGATGGTAATGCCGCGCTCTCTCTCTTCGGGAGCCTTGTCGATGGAAGAGTAATCAGTGTACTCTGCATCGCCGAACATTGCCAGATACTTGGTAATAGCTGCGGTCAGAGTGGTCTTGCCGTGGTCAACGTGACCGATGGTGCCGATATTGACGTGGGGCAGGGATCTGTCGAATTGCTGCTTTGCCATAATAATAACCTCCGTAAAATTGATACAAATGATTTTTATTAACTACTTGCTTATATTATTTATCAGCCCTTGCGAGCGCCGCGGAGAGTCTCCTGGAGATTCTTCGGAAGCTCAACATAGTGACTGGGTTCCATGCTGTAGGTTGCACGTCCCTGAGTTTTGCTTCTCAGATCCGTTGCATATCCGAACATGGACGCAAGAGGAACGCTTGCCTCTATAACAGCCGCGCCGTTTCTGATGTCGGAACCGACTATCTGGCCGCGTCTTGCGTTTATGTCGCCCATAACATCACCCATATATTCATCGGGTGCCGTTACGACGACTTTCATAATAGGTTCAAGCAGAGTGGGACCTGCTTTTTCGCAGGCTTCCTTGAATGCCATACTGCCGCAAATCTTAAACGCCATTTCGGACGAGTCAACCTCATGGTATGAGCCGTCTATAAGCGTTACCTTTACATCTACGACCTGGTAACCGGCAAGAACGCCGGACTGCATTGCCCCCTGGATACCCTGATCCACACAAGGAATATATTCCTTGGGAATTGCGCCGCCGGTGATTTTATTGATAAACTCATAGCCCTTGCCGGACTCATTAGGTTCAACAATAATTTTGCAGTGAGCGAACTGACCCTTACCACCTGTCTGGCGTGCGTAACGGGTATCAACCGTAGCCTCACGCGTGATGGTTTCTTTGTAGGAAACCTGCGGCTTACCGACATTCGCTTCGACCTTAAACTCGCGCATAAGTCTGTCAACGATAATTTCAAGGTGAAGCTCGCCCATGCCGGCGATTATGGTCTGTCCGGACTCTTCATCGGTGTAAGTCTTAAATGTCGGGTCTTCCTCTGCCAGCTTCTGAAGCGCAATGGCCATCTTCTCCTGACCTGCTTTGGTCTTGGGTTCGATAGCTACACGGATAACCGGCTCCGGGAACTCCATGGATTCAAGGACTATAGGATTCTTTTCATCGCAGAGCGTATCGCCCGTAGTTGTGTTTTTAAGTCCAACCGCAGCGGCAATATCGCCGGAATACGCAATGGAAAGATCCTCTCTGTGGTTTGCGTGCATCAGCAGAATTCTGCCGATACGCTCGCGCTGGCCCTTAGACGAATTGAGAACGGTTTTTCCTGCCTCGACCGTGCCGGAATAAACGCGGAAGAAGCTCAGGCGACCGACGAACGGGTCGGTCATAATCTTGAATGCGAGAGCCGAGAACGGAGCATCATCAGATGCCTCGCGGGTCTCTTCCTCATCTGTCTTCGGGTTGGTACCGCTTATTGCAGGTATATCCAGCGGTGACGGCATATACTCGACAATTGCGTCGAGCAGCTTCTGCACGCCTTTGTTTTTGTACGAAGTACCGCAGACAACTGGAACCATCTTGACCGCGCATGTAGCCTTTCTGATGGCTGCACGAATCATATCCTGCGGAACTTCCTCGCCTTCGAGATAGAGCATCATTATCTCGTCATCGAAATCCGAGATAGCCTCAAGCATGTTTACTCTGTACTCATTTGCAAGATCGCGCATATCTTCGGGAATTTCCTCAGTGCGCATATCATTGCCGAGATCATCATAGTAAATGCGGGCATTCATCTCCACCAGGTCGATTATGCCGCGGAAATCAGCTTCTGAGCCTATGGGAAGCTGGATTGGCACTGCATTACATTTGAGTCTGTCATGTACCATGTCAAGGACATGATAGAAATCGGCGCCCATGATATCCATTTTATTAACGTATATCATACGCGGAACATTGTAATGGTCTGCCTGTCTCCAAACTGTCTCGGACTGCGGCTCAACGCCGCCCTTGGCACACAATACGGTCACGCAGCCGTCAAGTACACGGAGTGAACGCTCAACCTCAACGGTAAAGTCAACGTGGCCCGGAGTGTCGATGATATTAATGCGGGTATCGCGCCAGTGACATGTGGTAGCTGCCGAAGTGATGGTAATACCTCTCTCCTGCTCCTGCTCCATCCAGTCCATGGTTGCGGTACCTTCATGGGTCTCGCCGATCTTATAATTTACGCCGGTGTAGTAAAGAATACGCTCAGTCGTCGTAGTCTTTCCGGCGTCGATGTGAGCCATGATACCGATATTTCTGGTTTTTTCAAGTGAATACTGTCTTGGCATAATCTTCTCCTGATAGAATTACCATCTGAAGTGTGCGAAGGCCTTGTTGGAATCTGCCATCTTGTGGGTATCCTCGCGCTTCTTAACAGCGGCGCCGAGGTTGTTGCAGGCATCCATAATCTCGCCTGCCAGGCGTTCCTTCATGGTCTTCTCGCCGCGCTTGCGGGCATAACCGACCAGCCAGCGGAGGCCAAGTGTCTGACGACGTGCAGGTCTTACTTCGATAGGAACCTGGTAAGTTGCACCGCCGACACGGCGAGCCTTAACTTCGAGGCTGGGCATGATGTTGTTCATTGCTTCGGTGAAGGCGTCAAGGGGCTCCTTGCCGGTCTTCTCCTTGATGATGTCAAAAGCGTCATAAACGACCTTCTGAGCAACACCCTTTTTGCCGTCCAGCATAACAGCGTTGATGAGCTTTGTCACCAGAACACTATTGTACATAGGATCGGGTAAAATTTCTCTTTTGGGAACATTACCTCTTCTGGGCACTGTGCTTCCCTCCTTCATTAAAAAATGACTTCACAGGTACTCGGAACGGAACTTTGCCGCTCCGTCTGCGCCCCGAGGTCTAATTTATATATCAGACAACAGGGCAAAATGCTTGTTGAAAATTACTTTTTCTTTGCAGCCTTAGGTCTCTTCGCGCCGTATTTGGAACGAGCCTGCATACGACCTGCGACGCCCTGTGCATCGAGAGTGCCGCGAATGATGTGGTAACGAACACCAGGAAGGTCCTTTACACGGCCGCCGCGGATCATAACAACGCTATGCTCCTGAAGGTTGTGGCCGACACCGGGGATGTATGCGGTGACTTCGTAACCGTTGGTCAAACGTACACGGGCAATCTTACGCAGTGCAGAGTTAGGCTTTTTAGGGGTAGAGGTACGAACTGCAGTGCAGACGCCTCTTTTCTGGGGAGAGCTCAGGTCTGTCTCGCAATTTTTCAGGGTATTGAGTCCCTTCTGCATCGCGGGTGAATTAGACTTGTAAGTCGACTTCTCTCTGCCTTTTCTCACCAGTTGGTTAAACGTAGGCAATTTTCATTTCTCCTTTCTTAAAAATTCCTTGAAAATCAAGGTTTTTGCGCGAATTCGGTGTTTTTGGGCGCACCAAACCCACACAGACTGTAATTTTAGCATATTGCACAAAATCAGTCAAGAATTTTTTACACAAAAAAGATCCCGGTTTTCTGATTTTTCTTATAAAATATCATTAACAATTGTTTGCTGTTTCCTTTATTTCAGTCTGAAAGATGAATTTACCCGGCTTGCTTGAGACAGAATACGGTGAAGTCCTCCGATTTAGGACTTCACCGTATTAAAATAAGGCTTAATCTTTTGAGTTAATTATCAAAATTTCAGCGCATTATAGGGACACAGGGGTTTTGAGAACAAATTTGTTGCAATAGCGCGAGAGGATTGCCGCTACCTGTGCACGCGTTGCCGTCCCCTGCGGTGTAAGAGTCGTTGAGCTTGTCCCCGTGATAATGCCGGAGCCTATGCCCCACTGGAACGCCTGAGTCATACCCTGAGATATCTTCAAGACATCGGAATATCCGAGAATATTGGTCGTGTCGTATTTAGAAATATCATCGCCGGCATAATTCTTGGCATAACGGAAGAGCATCGTTATAAGCTGCTCGCGTGTTATTTGACCGTCAGGACCGAATTTTGTTGCAGAGAAGCCGTTTATTATGCCATTTGCAACACCCCAACGTACAGCTTCATAATAATAGCCGCCCGAACTTACATCGTTAAACTGGCATCCGCTGCCGGGGATTACCGGTGAGCCGGACATGCGCCAGAGAGTCGTTATAAACTGTGCTCTCGTTGTCGGAGTGTCAGGCGAGAATGTTGTGTTCGATGTGCCCTGCATAAGTCCCATAGTGTAAACAAAGCGTACATTGTTGTAGAACCAATCGCTCGATTTCACATCCGCAAAGTGGTTTACATAACTCGAGTAATCGCTATTGCTCTTTTTTGCAAAAAGCGCTGTAATTGTGTGGTCTTCGCCAATGCTGACAAACCGGTACGCTCCGTCATCATCAAGCGCAACACTGCTGCCGTCAACGAGGACGTTCTTGACATAGTATCCGTCCGAGGCTGTGACTGTAAACTTCATTGTTTCGCCGCGGGCTACATTGATTGTCTCCGGACTTATGGTTCCACCGTCAGACTGAATTACATTTATTTTGAATTCGTAAACAATCTCGCCATCGTCGCTGTAGCTGTCATCTCCGGGATACGGATCGGTTCTTTCGCCTACTGCCCAAGATGCTTTAAATGTTGTTGCGGTCTGAACATCAACACTGCTTCCGGCGGCATACAGTTCATCATTGGCTTCCCAACCGCGAAGATGGTATCCTTCGTAGTAGATAAACGGCAGGGTTACCTTCCCGCTCTTGTCCTCAAGAACACCGACCATGCGGCTGCCCTTGTTGCGGTCAAGCGTGGCGTTGCCTATCTTTATTGTACCGTAATCATATATCTGTGCACCGCCCGTTGTTCTTATGCGTGCGTTCTGCTCGACATTCAAAGTTGCCCGACTTTGAATCGTAAGCTTACTTCCTGCCGGTATCTTATGAGGGTTGCCGGAGTCGAGTGCGGCATTTACTATAAACTCGCCGCTGTAAAGCGTCAGATCATACGCGGTGGAGTCAGATGTTTGAGCCGACTGAATGGTAAGGCTCTCCTTGCCGTAGAAAGCACTGTTGCAGGTGTCGTCGGCTTTTGAATTTGAGTAGATAAACTTATCGCCGTTCAGGTTTATAAGGCCGCCGTTTTTGATAATAAACGTTCCGAGCAGCTGGTTCATGCTCTTGACCGAGACCTCGGACATGATAATCAAACTATAATCGGATGTATTTAACGTTACATCATCGTCAAAGGCTATATCCTCACGATTTTTAAGCTGTGAGTTTACAAGAAGCGTTACAACGCCGCCGCCTTCGGCAGAGTTTGCATCCTGTATTGCAGTAAGAACAGAATAATATTTTTTATCGTTGAATTCTGCCTGATAGGTTTTATAGTCATGATTGCCCTTTGTATCAGATGCGGAAACAAGTACCGGGAATCCGGTAACGCCCTGAAGATAGTACTCCTCGGAGTCCCCGATGCTCCAATAGCAGTAATTTGTTTCAGTATGCGCATCTACATATAGTTTTAAGGCGGCGGATGCGTTTCGCGTACGCGTACCTTCAACTGTCACATACTCGGAGAGTATGCATGCAGCGCCTGTTCCGTTAAAGCTTTGAACCGTGGGATACAGAACACCGCTGTCAGTCGGGTACCCCTGCTGGCAGGAGCCATAGAGGTAATAGCAGTATTTAAGGCTTGTTCCGACCGGTGCGCCGGCTATTGCGCCATATGTCGTGGCTCCGTTTACAATGCCGTAGCTTGTGCAGTTTATTACAGTGCCCATATTGCCGCCGCCGATTATGCCGCCGGAATTAGACGCACCGGCTACCGAGCAGCTTGACCAGCAGTTTGCAATCGTGCCGAAATTAAAGTCGGCGCAAATTGCTGCGGTGTTTACACCTGTTGAGGTTACCGCTCCGCTGATACCGAGATTTTTGACTACCGCATTGCTGCCGGTTACCTGGCCGAAGAATCCCTGATCGTCGGCACTGCTGTTGATGTAAATATATTTAAGTGTATACCCTTGACCGTCAAATATTCCCTTGAACGGATTCTTCGCCGTACCGACAGGCGTCCATGAGCTTCCGCTTGCCGCGGAGTAGCTGACAGACATATCGATATCCCGGGTCATAAAGAAGATTATCTTGCTTGTCTTATATCCTTCGTTTACATACTTGCGGAATGCGACAAGATCATCGAGATTGCTGATGCTATAGCATCCGCCCTCGACGCCGTCGGAGCGTGTGCTGTACAATGCGCTCATTGTGTTTGTTGCCTCATAGTCGCCGCAGTATCCGTCATCTCCGCCTGTGCCGCTCATTTGCGGGTTTACGAGCACGGGGAAATATCCGTTTGCACCCGGTATTTCCGTAACTGACGATGCCGTGTGCCATGTGCAGTAGAGTTCACTGTCCTGCATATACACCCACGCGTTGAGTGCTTCAAGCATATCATCTCCGGTGTAGCTGTCAACTGTAATCGCCTTTTTCAGCGTACACTTCTGAGTACCGTCCGTATCATACTTGAAATACATGCAATCGTTAAATGTGCTGTCAGAATCGGTTTTGTTATAAAAATCGTCTATAAGGCCATAGAGATAGTAGCAGTTTGAAAATGTAGATCCATTACTTCTGCCTACAAATCCTGCCTTTTCTCCTTCATCGCTGGTGGTGTACAGTGGCCCGTAAACAGCGCAGTTTGAAATAGTTGAGTTGTGTGCATAACCGACAAGTCCGCCAACCTCGGTCGATGCCTGGATAATAACGGATGACCAGCAGTTTTCGATAACGCAGTCATTAGCTCGTCCGACAAGTCCGCCAACCTCATCATCGGCGAGCGCTTCACCGGCAACGCCTACATTCCTGATAGTGCTTCCCCAGCACTGCCCAAACAGGCCTGCCATGTCTATGAAGTCAGAAACGAAATAAAGTCCCGTAACAGTATAACCGCAGCCGTCAAAATTTCCTCTGAAATATGTTATGGTTGATATACCCTGATGGTTATTGAGCGTTGTTCCGATTGGAACCCAGCCCGCTCCTTCGGTATCGATGCCCTGAGTCGCTATATTGACATTTTCGGTTAAATAAAAGTTTGCATCCTTTGTTGAATAACCCTCTTGGACATATTTTGACAGCAGCCCGAGCTCATCGCCTGTGGATATACTGTAATTGCCGCCGGCAAGTGCATCTGTTTTACTGTTGTACAGTTCCGTCATTGTGGCGGTGCATTTATAAACGACATTATATGGATTATCTGTGCGTTCAAGCTCTTCAGTCTGCTCACTTATGTACTCAAGCGAGGTCGGGTCATTATAATATATGTGTGCCGGGAACGTACCGCGCAGGCGCGCAACACTTTCTGCAGAGGAATCCTGCTTCCAATGGCGCATATTTTGATTGGTACCGAAAGAGTCGACCCAATAGTTAAGCGCATTGAGCACCTTAAGCGTCTTTTGGCCGTTTATATTAACGCTTCTTGTCAGCGTATAAACCCCATCGGTAATTTTAAACGGAATGTTTATTGTATAAACTCCGTTGGATGATGTACCGGATACAGACGAATTATCATTGCTGTAATAGCAATACTGCACTGTGCTGTTGGTCGTAGACTCACCGACAATCGCGCCGTATTTGTGATTATCCGTTGCAGTGCCGTAGACTGCGCAATTGTAAATAGTCGCATCATCCATGTATCCGGCAATGCAGCCGGTAGCTTTATCACCGTTAACATTCATGCCAACCCAGCAGTTTTCAACGGTGCCCGCCATAAGACAGCCCACGATGCCGCCGGCATACGCATTTGCAGTTATGCCTCCGCCGACGCCGACATTTTTGATAACTGCCTTATCACCGTTTACATATCCGAATAAACCTGCCGGATCATTTGTGTCTTTTATTATGAGCTCATTTATGACAAAGCCCTGGCCGTCGAATACGCCCTTGAAGCTATTCGTCTCGCTGCTGCCGATAGGCACCCAACTCTCGCCCTTGTAAAACGAGCCGTTAATTACGATGCTTAAATCAGCCGTAAGGAAAAAAGTTGCTCCTTCGGTGTTATGTCCTTCATTTACGAAGTTTGCGAGCATCTCAAGCTCTGATACATCACTTATGCTGTAGCAGATTCCGCTCTGTGCATCTGTTCCGGACTCGTAGAGCGTTGACATGGGTACGCTTTCGGCATAAACAGGAGTTTCCGAAACATAGTCGGGATATGCCTGCATAGGGTACTTGCCGCCTACCCGTTCGATGCAGTCTGCGCTTGTATCGAAGACCCATTTGCGCCAGTTAGACCCGCCATCGGAAGCAATCCACGCATTAAGAAGTGCGGTAAGATCGTCGCTCGTAACGGTACCCACGGTTTTCTCTTCCTCTGTCGGGCACATGGTAGGACTCGACGCAAAGCGCAATGTGTCAACGGTACTGCTGCTGTCTATGCTGCCTATATTTTTGTCAGCACTGTAATATGTATAATACGCACATTCAATCTCGGCATTGTTTACCTTGCCGGCAATTGCTCCAACATTACCCGTACCGCTTACCTTGCCGTAGTTTGCGCTGTTTATTATCTTACCGCCGCTTACAACGGCCGCCAGTCCGCCGTTATTGTCTGTGCCGCTGACTTTAACCGCACTCCAGCAGTTTACGATTTTGCCGGACAGCACGGATGCAATTCCTGCTGCATTAGCGTCATGAGACACTCCGTTAACGCCGAGGTTCATGATAATTGCGTTTGAACCGGCATTTTTGAACAGATAAGTAAGCAAACCTACAACTGCGTAGCCGCATCCGTCAAGCGTACCTTCAAATGCGTACTCAGCGGTTCCGATACCGTTCCATGTGTTGCTACGCATATCGACATCCGCCTTCAGATAAAAGGTGACGCCTTTTGTATTTCTTCCTGCGGCAACATAGTCGGCAAGTGCTATGATATCGTCATTATTTACTATACGATAGCATTGTCCCTCGCTTGCGTCTTCGCTTGCCTTCAGAAGCTGCTCAACCGAGCCGTCGCAGTCATAGCCGCTGCTGTCTGTCGCTGAGACTTCCGGCACGTAGCACCACAGTCCGAAGACCATTGCCATGCATAAAAGCAGGCTTAATACTTTCCTTACTCTATTTTTCATATTCTAATCCTCCTTGAGGAGATATTATGGGCGCACAAACCCGAGGCTATACAATAACCCATACTTAGATTAAGCCTAAAAAATTAGAAATGAATTAGAGAGGATTGACATTATAATTATTAACAAATAAAATAATCTGCAACTGGAGGGTATTTATATGAGAGCACTTGTTGTTGAAGACGAAAAACACCTTAACAGAATGATATCCGAGGCAATTATCGATGAAGGATACAGTGTCGATTCCTGCTTTAACGGACTTGAAGCGTTAGAGCTATGCGATGTAACATCATACGATGTAATTGTACTTGATATAATGATGCCGAAAATGGACGGCTTTGAATTTGTGCGCAGGCTGCGTGAGAATGGAAGCAAGACACCTGTTGTGTATCTTACGTCGCGCGACAGCGTGTCGGACAAGGTGCGCGGGTTGGAGTTCGGCGGAGACTATTACATGGTCAAGCCGTTTGACTTCCGCGAGCTTATTGCCGTTATCCACGTTATGGCACGCAAAAGCGGAGACAATCATTCAAATATCTACACGCTTGCCGATCTGTCAGTCGATATTGCGGCAAAAACGGTAACTCGCGGAGGCAAGGCAATTGAATTGACAGCAAAGGAATATTCCCTTCTTGAGTTTATGATACGCAATAAAGGCATGGTTCTTTCGCGCGAGCAGATAGAAAACAACCTCTGGAACTACAAATACGAAGGCGGTTCAAATGTCGTAAATGTCTATATCGGATATCTGCGAAAGAAAATAGACGAAGGCTTTGACAAAAAGCTTATCCACACCGTATGGGGCATCGGCTGGGTGCTCAGAGAGGACGATTGATAATGTCTGCCAAGCTTCGCCTTACAGTCTGGATAGCTGTCATGATGCTTCTTCTTTCGCTTATAATGCTCGTGTTTATCCTTTGGGTCGATCAGCAGGGGCTGATTGACGACTCCGCAGAGCGCCTCGTTGAGACTGTCACGCATAATGAGCAAAAATTTGAAACCGCCTACAGCAAAATCAGCTGGGATGATGTCGATTTTTACACACGTGGTGTTTACTGCGCATTCTTTGATGAGGATGGCAAACTGCTGCGCGGTATAACCGTTGACGGACTAAATCCAAGCGATATCCCTTTTGATATATCTGAAGTTCAGACGATTACAATCGACGGAGATGAATTTTATATCTACGACGCCCAGCTAACCACTCTTGACGGGCAACCGATATGGATACGCGGTATAGTTCCGGAAAATGATGATTCCGGAACAGCTCATACAATCATGGTAATGACAATCATGCTGCTGCCCATCTTACTTCTCGTGAGTGTAATCGGCGGATGGATAATATCGAAGCGTGCCTTTGACCCGGTCGAGAAAATCACCCAAACAGCCAATGCAATAAACGACGGGAATGATCTTTCTTTGCGAATAAAGCTCGACAAGGCCCCATCTGAGATGACGGCTCTCTCTGAAACTTTCAACGGCATGTTTGACAGGCTTGAACGCTCGTTTTCAGCTGAAAAGCAATTTACCTCCGATGCATCGCATGAGCTGCGCACACCGATAACGGTCATAAAGGCAAGCTGCAGTCATGCAAAGCGTAAAAATTCAACGCGCGAGGAATTCATAGAAACTCTCGACATAATAGATGAGCAGGCTGACAACATGTCTTTGCTCGTTAATCACCTGCTAAGCCTTACAAGGCTGCAGCAGGGTACGGATCGGTATCCGCTTGCAGAAGGCGATTTATCCGAACTCGTTGGCGAGGTCTGTGAAGATTACATACCCGAGGCGCGGCGCGGTATTGTTCTGCACACGGATATTGCCGTTGGGATAAAGGCAAGGTTTAATACCCAGCTTTTTGCAAGCCTTATTCAAAACTTGCTTCAAAATGCATATCGTTACGGCAAAGAGAACGGGAACATATGGCTCACATTGTGCCAGATAGACGGCAAGGCAAATCTCGCTGTACGCGACGACGGCATAGGAATGACAGCCGAGGAACAGGAGAAAGTCTGGCAGAGATTCTGGCAGGCGGATGCGTCCCGCGGCGAAAATCCGGGAAGCGGATTAGGTCTGCCGCTTGTAAAAGAAATAACCGAGCTCCACGGCGGCACGGTTACGCTCCGCTCCGAACCGGATGTAGGAAGCTGTTTTACGGTTGTATTTTAAAATTGATGTGGATAATTGATGATGCTTTTTCGGCGAATTTAACGTATCACACTAAAATCCATGAATGATATTAAACGAACGTTGAAATCGGACACATTTCAGCGTTCGTAGTCTATTCGAGGGCATTTGTTTGTGAGACATGGACTTTCGAAAAATTTGTTTCTCTTTCGCGGACATTTTTCGCTGAAATCTATTGTATATTCTACTGAAATGAAGTAAAATCCGAGTATAAATATAAAACAGGGGTGAACAAAATGGAATTGCAGCTTAAGGACATTGAACTTGCCGCCGAAAGGCTGAAGCCTATACTGCATCACACGGAGCTTGATATGTCCTCGACATTTTCCGCGATGACCGGAGGCGAGATATATCTCAAATGCGAAAACCGCCAGAAAACCGGTTCATTTAAGATTCGCGGCGCAAGCAACAAAATTGCCGCACTCGTTGAACGCGGTGATGTCAAAAGCGTTGTTGCTTCCTCGGCTGGAAACCATGCACAGGGCGTGGCATACGCGGCACATAAATTCGGCATTCCGGCGACAATAGTAATGCCGGCAAGCGCACCGATTGCGAAAGTTCAGGCCACCGAAGGCTACGGAGCCAAGGTCGTTTTGCATGGCGACTGCTACGATGACGCATATGCAATGGCATGCAGCGTCTGCGAGACCGAAGGTGCAACATTCCTGCACCCGTATAACGATCTTGAGGTAATGGCAGGTCAAGGAACACTTGGTCTGGAGATACTCGGAGATCTGCCGACTGCGGATATTATCATTGTCCCAGCCGGAGGCGGCGGACTCCTTGCCGGAGTTTCTGCCTGCGTAAAGCAGATTAATCCCCGAGTAAAGGTTATCGGTGTTCAGGCTGAAGGCGCCGATGCAATTGCTCAATCATTCCGCGAGAAAAAATATGTTAGCACTGACTCAGTTTCCACAATAGCCGACGGCATTGCCGTTAAGTCGCCCGGCGATATGACTGTTGAGCTTATAAATCGATATGCCGACGATGTGGTCACAGTCAACGATAATGAAATATCCGAGGCTATCCTTCTGCTTATGGAACGCTGCAAGCAGATTGTTGAGCCATCCGGTGCGACCCCTGTTGCCGCGGTTCTGAAGGGGAAAGTCGATGTTAAAGGCAAACGCGTTGTCTGCCTGCTCTCCGGAGGCAATATAGATGTCAGCTTTATTCAGTGCATCATTGCACAGGGTCTTGTTGCGCGCAACAGGCGCCTTAAGTTTACTGCCACTCTGCTCGACAAGCCCGGCAGTCTTGTGAAGCTGCTCAACGAAACTGCCGCGCAGGGAGCAAATATTCTGACAGTTGAACATGACAGACTCAGTGCCGGTTTGAATCCCAACCAGACAAATGTTCACATTGCCTGCGAAGTCGGCGGGCTCGAGCATGGTGAAAAGCTCCTGCGCGCACTCGGCGACAAGGGGTTTAAAATAAGTATTAATTATTAAAATTATCAAGGAGGAATTTCAGATGAAAACCGTATCCACAGAAAAAGCACCCGCAGCAATAGGTCCTTACTCCCAGGCTCAGATAGTCGGCGGAATGGTATACACCTCCGGTCAGATTGGCATCGATCCGGCAACAGGCGTAGTAGCTCAAGGCGTTGAGGCGCAGGCACACCAGGTGTTCAAAAACCTCACAGAGCTCCTCAAGGCAGCCGGTACCGACATGTCAAAAGTAGTAAAGACGACTGTTTTCATTAAAAACATGGATGATTTCGGCCTTGTCAACAGTGTCTACGCCCAGTATTTTACCGAACCCTTCCCTGCAAGAAGCTGTGTTGAAGTTGCGCGCCTTCCGAAAGATATGCTTGTCGAGTGCGAGGTAATCGCAGAACTGTGAGTGAGCAGCTTGAACGCATGATATCCGGCAGACTTTATGATCCGTCGGACGATGAGCTTACCGCCTTGCGTGTAAAAGCCCATAAGCTAAGCCGCAGATACAGCAGCTCAGATGAGGACGAAGTCGAGACTCGCCGCGCAATACTCGAACAGCTGCTGCCAAACGCACAGTCGGGTCTGTTCCTGCAAGGGCCGATATATTTTGACTACGGCATTTTCACGAGCTTCGGGAAAAACTGCTACGCAAATTTCAACTTCACAGTGCTTGACTGCTGCCCTGTCACAATCGGCGATGATGTGTTCTTCGGGCCAAACTGCAGTTTGCTGACGCCGATGCATGCTCTTTTAAGCGATGAAAGGAATATCCGTATTGCTGCCGACGGCACCATGCATGATTTTGAATATGCAAAGCCAATTGTTATCGGCAACAGCTGTTGGATAGCCGGAGGCGTCACCGTCTGCGGCGGTGTTACCATCGGAAGCAATTGCGTCATCGGCGCAGGAAGCGTTGTAACGCGGGACATTCCGTCCGGATGTCTTGCTGCCGGAAACCCATGCAGAGTTATAAGGAAAATCACGCCGTCCGACAGCGTGGCTCTAAAAAAAGATATACAATAATCCACACAGCCGACCGCAGATGCGGTCGGCTGAAATTATTGGCTCTGTGTCAATAGTTGTGGATATAGCAAAACACCGAATTGACACATCGTATCAATTCGGTGCTTCCGATATGGTGCGAGAGAGGAGACTTGAACTCCCACGTCGGTTGACACACGCCCCTCAAACGTGCCTGTCTACCTGTTCCAGCACTCTCGCAAATCGCTTTTTTCAAAGGCAAGAGTTATTATAGCAGACAAATGCAGAATGTCAAGGACTAATTTCAACTTTTCTTGCCTTCTGCATATAATATGCGGTATATAGGATACTCAGAAGCAGAGCGGCAAGCATTAACTCACCGCCGATGCGCGGCTGAACAAGATAATATCTGACAAAGTATGCATAGTAGCAATGCAGCGATGCCAGCTCAGCCAAAATCGGCACAGGTATAAATCGCATATCATCCGCGGCAAGAACCAAGGCAAGAACTCCGGCAACGAAAAAATACCGATCATGCATGTGCGGCAGAAGATACGGAATTCCGATAGCCATTATCACGGCAAAGCCGAGAATAACGCGGTCAGTGAGTCTGTGACGGAGCATTATTGCAACGGAGTATACGGCCGCCACCAGCAGAAATGCCGCTATGATAAGCAGCTTTGCGCTTTTGGCGGTGTCACCGGACCATGAGAACATACTCGTCAGGGACGGAGCGTTGTAGTTCATTGCATCTCCCACGGTGCCGGCCTGTGAAAAGTACGTGGTCAGCGTATCCCAAAGCGAGGCTCCGGCAACGACGGGCGGCAGCATTAATATAATGTACGCAAGTGGAAAAACTGCAAGATGTCTTAATTTTATTTTCTTTGCAAGCAGCAGAATAAAGAAAACGGGTATGATAAACACGGCTTGCAGCTTAAACGCAAGGCAGGCAGCCAGAGATATCATCGACTGTACACCTTTTTCGCGCAGACCGAGGTACAGAGCGAAAACTCCGAAAAATGTATATATGCTGTCGCACTGTGCCCAATACGCACCGTTGGTCACGACTGTGGGCAGATATAGTACGGCAACGAAGACTCCGACAAGTTTTAACTTAGAGTCCGTATACAGTGAAAGCAGCTTCATGCAGCTCCATGCCAGAAGCACGTCAAATAAAACGGAAAGCGATTTTATCAAATACAGCTCGGAGATATCAAAATAGGAAAACAGCGCAAGAAAATACATGTACGGAGGATTGTAATTACCCGGATAGCTTCCGAGAGCCGCAAAGCCTCCGTTATCGCGGAAAAACTGCGTCCACGGGGCAAGAAATGCGATGTAATCGTCGCTTTCAACATTATAATATTGTGCTCTGATAATCATTGCCGCTGCTACAAGTACAGCGGCACAAGCAAAAAGTGCTTTTTTCTCAAAAATGCCTTCGCGCATCAAAAGAAACATGGCGACAGCAAAAACAAACGCAAGAGAAATTATGACAAAGGGTTCCATTTTACCTCCGTTTTATACAAAAAAGCGGCTACCAATAAAGGTAACCGACAAAAAATCAATTTTAACAAAAAAATTCTTGACATCATCATATACACGATGATAGAATAGCTTGCTATGTTATCCGGTGCTAAAGCAACTAACACCCCCACTTTTTATGCACCTAATATAACATCAACCAAATGTAAATTCAACACCCAACGCGAACAAATTAGCAACTGACCCGGGTGTTCTCGATTTCAACTAAGGAGTGTGTACGAATGCCAAAAGACGTTCTCTACGGCAAGACTCTCAGAAAAAGCTTTGCAAGGTACGAAGAAATCCAAGACATGCCCAACCTTCTTGAGATACAGAAGAAGAGCTACAAGTGGTTTCTCGAGACCGGACTGCGCGAGGTATTCAGAGATACCGAAGCGGTAACCGACTATTCCGGCAATCTTGAGCTGAGCTTCGTGGATTATTCCATGGACGAAAAGCCCAAGTATACGGAAGAGGAGTGCAAGGCTCGCGATGCAACGTATGCAGCACCGCTGAAGGTGAGCGTACGTCTGCGCAACCTGGAAACAGAGGAAATCAAGGAACAGGAAATCTTTATGGGAGATTTCCCGCTCATGACTGCCGGCGGCACCTTTATAATTAACGGCGCCGAGCGTGTTATCGTTTCCCAGATTGTCCGCAGCCCCGGTGTGTATTACGACAAAACAACTGACCGCAGCATGACAAGCATTTATGCGGCAACGGTTATTCCGTATCACGGCGCATGGCTTGATTATGAAACAGACGCAAACGATACATTCTATGTCCGCATTGATAAGAACCGCAAACTTCCCATCACATGGTTCCTCAAGGCAATGGGCAAATATGACGAGTCGAAGCCCGAAACATGGCTTTCATGCACTCCTGACCCTGTTGTCGGGGCTATTACCAATGAACGCCTCAAGGAAATATTCGGCGACGACGAGCGCATAAACGCTACCATAGACAAGGATACCACAACGGGCCGCGATGAATGCCTTATGGAAATTTACCGCAAGCTGCGCCCGGGCGATCCCCCTACTGTCGAAAGCGCAGAAACGCTGCTCGACGGTCTGTTTTTTGATCATCGCCGCTATGACATTTCGAATGTCGGCCGCTATAAGTTCAACAAGAAGCTGGCATTGCGCGGCAGAATTAACGGCTTTACCACCGCACTTCCTGTCGTAGATCCGTCAACGGGCGAGATAATCGCAGACGCGGGCGAGATCCTGTCACGTGAGCTGGTAGAGAAAATTGACGTTGCCGGCGTTGTTGAGGTCGTGCTTGATGTCGACGGAAAGCAGGTTAAGGTTTTCTCCAACGGCATGGTTCCGCTTCAGAGCATGGTCGATATCGATCCTGCCGAGCTCGGCATAAAAGAAAAGGTTCGCGGTATCGTACTCAAGAGCCTTATGGAGCAGTATTCAGGCGATGCACTCAAGGAAGCTATTCTTGAGAATATCGATGTCCTCATCCCGAAGCACATCGTGGTTGACGATATGTTCGCATCTGTCAACTACCTCAACTGCCTTGCATACGGCATTGGCGACAAAGATGACATTGACCATCTCGGCAACCGCCGCGTCCGCTGTGTCGGCGAGCTGCTTCAGAACCAGTTCCGTATCGGCTTTTCTCGTATGGAGAGAGTTATTCGCGAGCGCATGACTCTTCAGGATCTGGATATTGTAACTCCGCAGAGCCTTATAAATATCCGTCCCGTAACTGCGGCAATCAAAGAATTCTTCGGTTCCAGCCCGCTGTCACAGTTCATGGACCAGACAAACCCGCTGTCAGAGCTCACTCATAAGCGCCGTATGTCGGCACTCGGCCCCGGCGGTCTGAGCCGCGAAAGAGCATCATTCGATGTCCGTGATGTTCACTACAGCCATTACGGCCGTCTGTGCCCGATTGAGACTCCTGAAGGACCGAACATCGGACTTATCTCCTACCTTGCATCTTATGCAAGAACAAATGAATACGGCTTCCTTGTTGCACCGTTCCAGAAGGTGGACAAAACAACTTGCCGCGTGACGGATCAGGTTGACTACCTCACGGCTGATATGGAGGATAACTACATTGTCGCTCCTGCAACCGAGCCGCGCGATGAAAACGGATGCCTTATCAATAAACGTATAACCTGCCGTCACCGTGATGAAATCGTTGAGGTTGACCGCGAAAGAGTTGACTACATCGATATCAGCCCTCGTATGATGGTTTCAATTGCAACGGCAATGATTCCGTTCCTCGAAAACGACGACGCAAACCGTGCACTGATGGGCGCTAACATGCAGCGTCAGGCAGTTCCTCTTATGGTAACTCAGGCACCTATTGTCGCAACAGGCATCGAGCATAAGTGTGCTGTTGACTCCGGTGTTGTCGTGCTTGCAGAGGGCGACGGTGAGGTTGTTCGCTCCGATGCTCAGAACATCACTGTCAAATACGACTCCGGTGATATAAAGAACTATAAGCTCATAAAATTTGCCCGTTCAAACCAGGGCACATGCGTAAACCAGCGCCCGATTGTTTCGCTCGGTGACCGTGTCCATGAAGGCGATGTCATTGCCGACGGCCCCAGCACCAAGGACGGCGAAATTTCCCTCGGCAAAAATATTCTCGTCGGCTTCATGACATGGGAAGGCTATAACTACGAGGACGCTATTCTGCTTAACGAGCGCCTCGTAATGGAAGATGTGTTCACCTCACTGCATGTTGAGGAATATGAATGCGATGCCCGTGACACCAAGCTCGGACCCGAGGAAATTACGCGTGATATTCCCGGCGTCGGCGACGATGCGCTCAAATATCTTGATGAGCGCGGCATAATAACCGTCGGTGCCGAAGTTCGTGCTGGTGACATTCTTGTCGGTAAGGTAACTCCCAAGGGCGAGACCGACCTGACTGCCGAAGAAAGACTGCTTCGTGCAATCTTCGGTGAAAAAGCACGCGAAGTGCGCGACACTTCGCTTAAGGTCCCCCACGGTGAAAGCGGCATAATCGTTGATGTAAAAGTATTTACCCGCGAAAACGGCGATGAGATGGGCCCCGGTGTCAATCAGGTTGTCCGCGTGTATATTGCTCAGAAGCGTAAGATATCAGTCGGCGATAAGATGGCCGGACGCCATGGTAATAAGGGCGTTGTATCACGCATCCTTCCGCGTGAGGACATGCCTTATCTGCCTGACGGCACTCCGCTTGATATAGTTCTTAACCCGCTGGGTGTTCCGTCCCGTATGAATATCGGACAGGTTCTCGAGGTTCACCTCGGCTATGCGGCACAGGCTCTCGGCTGGAAGGTTGCAACGCCTATATTTAACGGTGCAAACGAGTCAACAATTCGTGACACTCTGCGTCAGGCAGGTCTGCGCGAAGACGGCAAGAGCGTTTTGTATGACGGCCGCACCGGCGAGAAGTTCGACAACGATGTCACGGTCGGCTGGGTATACTTCCTCAAGCTGCACCATCTGGTTGACGATAAAATTCACGCCCGCAGCACAGGCCCCTACAGTCTTGTTACTCAGCAGCCTCTCGGCGGCAAGGCACAGTTCGGTGGTCAGCGCTTCGGTGAAATGGAAGTCTGGGCTCTTGAGGCCTACGGCGCAGCGTATACTCTGCAAGAGATACTCACGGTCAAGTCCGACGATGTCACAGGCCGTGTGCGCACCTATGAGAGCATCGTTAAGGGAGATAATATTCCTCAGCCGGGCGTTCCCGAGTCATTCAAGGTTCTTGTCAAGGAACTCCAGTCTCTGTGCCTTGATATTCGTGTTCTTGATAAGGACGGCAATGAGATTGAACTCAAGGACGATGACGAGGATGAATTCGTTCCCAAGATGAAAGACGAAATGTACGACACAATTTCCGAAGACGATGACATTGAAGCGGAAGGATATACTATCGAGGATATTCCCGAGACTGACAACGATGATTTCGGCTTCATATCCGATAATGACTACAGTGAGGAGGATGAATAATAATGAGTTTTACACCGTTTGACGCCATCAAAATAGGCATTGCCTCCCCTGAAATGATTCTTTCATGGTCCTCCGGCGAGGTCACCAAGCCCGAGACCATAAACTATCGCACACTTAAGCCCGAGCGCGACGGTCTTTTCTGCGAGCGCATTTTCGGACCGACAAAGGACTGGGAATGCCATTGCGGCAAGTATAAAAAGATCAGCTACAAGGGCAAGATATGCGACCGCTGCGGAGTCGAAGTGACGAAAAGCAAGGTTCGCCGTGAACGCATGGGACATATCACTCTTGCAGCTCCCGTATCTCATATCTGGTATTTCAAGGGAATACCAAGCCGTATGGGACTTCTCCTTGATCTCACACCGAGAGTGCTTGAAAAGGTGCTGTATTTTGCAAACTATATAGTAACCGATCCCGGATTTACTCCGCTGGAGAAGTGCCAGATACTCACCGAAAAAGAGTACCGCGACATGCGCGAAAAGTATGAGGACGACTTTGATGCCGGCATGGGTGCCGAGGCAATCAAAAAGCTTCTTCAGCAGATAGACTGTGAGCAGCTTTCCGCGCAGCTCAGAGAGGAGCTTACAAAGGCATCCGGTCAGAAAAAAGCAAAGCTTGTCAAGCGTCTTGAAGTCGTTGAAGCGTTCCGTCAGAGTGGAAACAAGCCCGAATGGATGATCATAGACGTTCTTCCTGTCATTCCGCCTGAAATTCGTCCGATGGTTCAGCTCGACGGCGGCCGCTTTGCGACAAGTGACCTTAATGACCTGTACCGCCGCGTAATAAACCGCAACAACCGTCTTAAAAGACTTATTGAGCTTAATGCACCGGACATAATTGTTCGCAACGAGAAGCGAATGCTTCAGGAAGCGGTTGACGCACTCATTGATAACGGCCGCCGCGGAAGAGCTGTCACCGGAGCAAACTCCCGTGCGCTCAAGTCGCTGTCCGATATGCTCAAGGGCAAGC
>CAVAPG010000022.1:0-21140 GCA_963590435.1 bacterium | reverse complement strand
GCCCTATAAAGCAAAAAGCGACCTCACAAAGGCCGCAATCAAAAAGAGTTTTCTAGAGCTTCTGAACGAGAAACCAATCAATCAGATCAGTGTCCGCGACATTGCAGAAGGCTGCGGATTCAACCGAAACACCATTTACTATCACTATGACGATATTCCCTGCCTTGTTGAGGATATCGTCGTCGAAACCGCGGAGAGAATAATCAGCGAATATTCGGACTACCATTCGCTTGAATCCTGCCTTGAAAGGCTTGCATCGTTTGCGCTTGAGCATAAACGTATTGTCCTGAATATTTATAATTCCTCCAACCGCAGTGTCTACGAGCTTTATCTTATGAAGGTCTGCGGCGCCGTTGTCGAAAATTATCTGCATGTGGTGTTCGGCGATGTCCGGACCGATCAGGAAAGCAAGGAGATTCTTGTTCGCTTTTACAAATGCGAATGCTTCGGGCAGATTATCGACTGGCTCAACTGCTCGATGAATTATAATATATGCGACCAGTTCTCGAAGCTCTGCAAGCTGCGTGATGGCTTTGTCGAAACGCTCGTTGAGCGCTGCCGAATCGAATAAAAATAAATATATTCCGGAGGGGAAGCAGAAGATGAAAAAAAGACTGCTCAGCCTTGCGCTTTCGCTGTTTATGCTGCTCGGGCAGCTGCCGACAGTCTCTTTTGCCGAGGACGAAAACACCGGAAGCTGCAGTGACGGCCTGACATGGACCGTCACCGGTGAAACACTCACAATCGGCGGAAACGGATATATGACCGATTACAGCGCCGAAGATCTCGCACCGTGGAGCCTTTCGCAATTTTCCGATATAAAAAGCGTTAATATTCAAAGCGGCGTAAAGAGCATCGGAGCATTTGCTTTTTCGGACTGCACCATTGAGAGCATCTCGCTTCCGGACGGACTTGAGAGCATCGGCGATTACGCCTTCCGCGCCTGTGGGATTAAGCGGATTTCAATACCGGACAGCGTAAGCAATATAGGAATTGGAGCATTCTGCGCCTGCATTTGCCTTGAGAGCGCAGTTTTACCGTCGGGGCTGAAAGATATAGCCGGATATTTATTCGATGAATGCGAAGAGCTGAAAAACATAGACATTCCAACGGGCGTTGAAAACATCGGTGAAAGAGCATTCAAGGCCTGCCGCGCGCTCGGTGAGGTACTGAGTATTCCCGAAGGAGTCAAGACAATCGGAACGGAAGCCTTCAGCGGCTGTTCCGGAATAACGGAGCTTGTTATTCCATCGAGTGTCGAAAGCATCGGAGGCAGCGCCTTTAAATGCAAATCGCTAATTAAAATTACCTTTGACGGAACGCCTGCAAAATGGGCGGAAATTTCAGAGGGCTGCGGCATTCCGGAAAATGCGAGCATAACATATCTTCAGCATGAGCATATCTTCAGCGGCGCATGGTGCGGCGATGAGCAATACCATTGGCACGCGTGCAGCGGCTGCAACGCAATTTCAGACAAAGCACTTCATGTCTATAACGGCACAGACAGCTGCCGGGTCTGCGGATCGGAAAATCCCGATTACGAACAGAAACAGCCGACGGATGCATCCTTTGATGATGTGGAAAAGGGCGCCTATTATTATGACGCGGTGCAATGGGCCGTTGAAAACGGCATAACAAACGGCACCGGAAAGACAACATTTTCACCGAAGAACAATTGCTCACGCTACCAGATAGTCATGTTCCTGTGGCGTGCGGCAGGCTGCCCGACGGCATCGGCAACGCTTGAGTTTTCCGATGTGAGACAGAGCGATATCTTCTATGACGCGGTGCAATGGGCAGTTGAAAATGGCATAACAAACGGAACAACGAAAACGGAATTTTCCCCGTATGCCGACTGCACGAGAGGGCAGATTGTGACATTTCTGTACCGCGCGTCGGGCTCGCCCGATGTCGACGGAGACTGCGGCTTTGCCGATGTTTCCTCAGGCGACTTCTTTTTCGGCGCTGTTATTTGGGCGCTCGGGCACGGCATAACAAACGGTACGAGCGCAAAGCACTTTTCACCGGGCAAGACCTGCACCAGAGCCGAGGCCGTGACATTTCTGTACCGCGCATCGGTTTAAAGATATAAATCATAATTAGGGACTGATAAAAATAGAAAACAATGATATAAAAATCGAACGGGCCGTGCTGGCAGGACTTTCGGCGGCGTCAATGCCGGTATCCGAGCGCTCAAACGAAATTTCAATGCAGGAGCTTGCCGCACTTGTCGAAACAGCCGGCGGCGAAGCAGTCGGCATGATGATTCAAAACAGACCTACGCCCGATCCGCGCAGCTTCATCGGCGACGGCAAGGTCGCCGAGCTTAAAGCGTTTATTGAGATGAACGACTGCTCTCTTGCCGTTTTCGACAATGAGCTTTCGCCCTCGCAGATGAGAGTTCTCGGCGAGGAGCTCGGTGTAAAGGTTCTTGACCGCTCGGGGCTTATTCTCGATATATTCGCCCAGCGCGCGCAGACCCGTGAGGGTCAGCTTCAGGTGGAGCTTGCGCAGTATAAATATCTTCTTCCGCGCCTGACGGGTATGTGGACGCACCTTGTCCGCCAGACGGCCGCCGGCGGTTCATCGCCTATAGGCACACGCGGCCCAGGCGAAACCCAGCTTGAAACCGACCGCCGCCACATACGCAGAAAAATTCAGAAGCTTGAAGAGGAGCTTGCCGCCGTTCGCAAGGTGCGCTCGACTCAGCGGCGCAAGAGAGAGAAAAACGATGTTCCGGTTGTCGCACTCGTGGGATATACAAACGCCGGAAAATCAACGCTTCTCAACTGCCTGACCGATGCGGGGATACCGGCAAACGACAGGCTTTTCGATACGCTGGATACGACAACGCGCAAACTGCGCATAGACGAGGTGACCGAGGTTCTCATCTCCGACACGGTCGGATTTATCCGCAAGCTGCCGCATCATCTGGTTGAAGCCTTCAAGGCGACGCTCGAAGAGCTCAGCTACGCCGATGTTCTTCTGCATGTCATAGACATTTCAAATCCCGACTGGGAGGAGCAGGCACGCATAGTCGATGAGCTGATAGTTCAGCTCGGAGCAGAGCACACGCCTTGCATACGCGTTTTTAATAAATGCGATGCCTTTCTGGGAATTCTTCCTCACGGCGAGGACATAGTATGCCTTTCGGCAAAAAGCGGCGAGGGTGTCGAGGAGCTTGTCGAAAAGCTCTCTGCCCTGCTTGATCGCGGCAGCCGCCATGTTACGCTGCACATTCCGTACTCGGATGCCGGAATTGTGGATCTTCTCAACCGCGAAGCGGCGGTTGCGGGAATCGAATATCTCGATGACGGCATAAAGGCAGAGGTGACGGTTCCGCCGGAGGTTTTCGGCAAGGTGAAACAATACATACCGGGATACACAGAGCCCAAGGAGGACTGGGAGGATTGAGCGAATATTTCGTGCCTGCCGGAAACGGAGAGGCTGAATTTGTCGAAAAGCGTTCGAGCTTTCTCGGCCATGTGCGCTTTGTCGAGAGCGAGGAAGCCGCCCGCGATTTTATAAACGAGATAAAGAAAAAGCACTACGATGCGCGCCACAACTGCTGGTGCTATATTATCCGGGACGGAGCCGTTCGCTATTCCGATGACGGCGAACCACAGGGCACAGCCGGTCTGCCGATGCTTGAGGTTTTCAAACGCGAGGGGATAGAAAACGTTGTGTGCGTGGTAACGCGCTATTTCGGCGGTATACTGCTCGGTACGGGCGGTTTGCTGCGCGCATATACGAAAAGTGCCAAGGATGCATTGGATGCCGCCGGCGTTGCCGCGGTTCGCAGCTGGATGAAGATATCACTTTCCTGTCCGTATGCGCTGTTTGAGCGCATGAAAACCGAGTGTCTGTCGTTTGACGGAGTTGTGCAGGACACAGAGTACGGCGCGGATGTCCGGCTGTCACTGCTGCTGCCCGAGGAAAAAACCGAGGCCTTCCGCGCAAGGGTCACGGAGCTCAGCGCAGGGTCCTGTGATGCCGAAATTGTCGGAGAGAGCATGCTTCCCGTTAAGATAAGATAAAAAAACAAAAAATTTTGAAAAAAATAAAGGGAAAATCGAATTTACGGAGTATAAGGGTATTGAGGGGAGTCTTCAATACCCGTTTTGTGACCTGTTTTAGAATTTTTCACGGCTTGAGATTGGAGGGAGCGGCATGGCAAATCCGAGAGAAAAGCGCGAGGCAATCGAGCGCACACTTGTCGGTCAGTTCGGCGTGAGAGCCGAAAACTCAAAGGGACGCGCACTGGCAGAGCCGGAATGCGATATACGCACATGCTTCCAGCGCGATGTCGACAGAATAACCCACTGCAAGGCCTTCCGCAGATTAAAACACAAAACGCAGGTGTATCTCCTGCCGGAGGGCGACCATTACAGGACGCGGCTTACGCATACTCTGGAGGTATCGCGCCTTGCACGCACGATAGCAAGGGCACTTGAGCTCAATGAGGATCTGACCGAGGCGATGGCTCTGGGGCATGATCTCGGCCACACACCCTTCGGTCACGCCGGAGAGAGGGCGCTGAATAAAATTTACGAAAACGGGTTCAAGCACTATGAGCAGTCTCTGCGCGTTGTCGATATTCTCGAGCGTGACGGGCGCGGGCTTAATCTCTGCTATGAAACGCGCATGGGCATCCTGCACCACACCCACGGCGCGCCGGATGATACGACCGAGGCCACCGTTGTCCGCATGGCAGACCGCATAGCCTATATAAACCACGACCTTGACGACACGATACGTGCCGGCATACTGCGTGCCGAGGACGTTCCGGAAATGATACGCAGCCGCTGCGGCGAGCGCAACAGCGTAAGAATAAATTCAATCGTCAGCGACCTTATCGAAAACAGCGGCAACGGTCAGATAAAAATGAGCGATTACATGCAGGAGGCGGTGGACTTCTTCCATGCGTTCATGTATTCGGATGTGTACACAAACCCGATTGCCAAAAGCGAGGAAAGCAAGGTCGATGGCATAATCGGCGGACTTTTTGACTATTACACCGCTCATCCCGAAAAAATGCCGGACGAGATGAAGCTTATCGCCGAGCGCGAGGGAACATCGCGCGCAGTCTGCGACTTTATATCCGGCATGACCGACGGATACGCCATGGAAAAATACAGCGAGGCGTTCATACCGATGTCGTGGACGGTGAAATAAAATCAGATAGTAATTTGCGTGAGCAGAAAGGAGGGAGGACATGGCCATACCGGAGAGCTTCCTGCAGGAGCTTGTTGAAAGAAATGATATAACGGACGTCGTCGGAGAGTATGTTAATCTGACGAAGCGTTCCGGCTCGAACCGTTTCGGGCTGTGCCCCTTCCACAGCGAAAAGACGCCGTCTTTTTCCGTCTCGCCGGATAAGCAGATATATCACTGCTTCGGCTGCGGCAAGGGAGGCGGAGTCATAAACTTCATAATGGAGATTGAAAACCTCAGCTTTCCGGAAGCAGTGGAGTTCCTTGCAAAGCGCGTTGGAATGACGATGCCGGAGCAGGAGGATAACCGCGAGGCGAAAAAACGGCGCAGACTTCTTGACCTAAACCGCGATGCGGCAAAGTTTTTCTATTCGTATCTGTCAAAGCCTGAGGGCAAGCCGGCGCTTGACTATATGCAGCGGCGGCAGATACTGCCGCAGACGGCAAAGCGCTTCGGTCTCGGCTACGCGCCGGACACGTGGGACAGTCTTATAAAAGCGATGAGCGAGCTGGGCTATTCGGAATATGAGATGTTCGATGCCGGCCTTGTCCGCAAGGGCAAAAACGGCGGACATTATGACACGTTCAGGAACAGGCTGATGTTCCCCGTCATAGATGTCAAGGGGGATTTCATCGGCTTTTCCGGACGAATACTCGGCGACGGCGAGCCGAAATACATGAACAGTCCCGAGACGATGGTGTTTAATAAAAGCCGCAATTTATTTGCATTGAACCTGGCGAAAAAATCAAAGAGCGGGCACATAATTCTTGCCGAGGGCAATGTCGATGTCGTGATGATGCATCAGGCAGGTTTTGACGGCGCGGTTGCGTCGCTGGGCACGTCGCTCACTCCGGAGCAGGCGCGGCTTATATCGCATTACACGAGCGAGGTCATTATAGCGTATGACAATGACGGCGCAGGAAAAAAGGCCTCCCAGCGCGCGATAGGTCTTCTCGAAAAGCTCGATTTGAAGGTCAAGGTGCTGTCGATGAACGGTGCCAAGGATCCGGATGAATATATAAAAACCAAGGGCGCGGATGCGTTCAGAAACCTGATAGATAAGTCGGAAAACCACATTGACTATCAGCTGCAGAGAGTAACGGATAAGTACGATCTGAGCATTGACGAGCAGAAGGTGGAGTTTCTTAAGGAAGCATCGGATATGGTCGCGCATCTTCCCGGCAGCGTTGAGCGTCAGGTGTACGCGATGCGCGTTGCATCAATGGCAGGGGTTTCCGGAGATGTCGTCTCCCAGGAGATAGAGCGACGCCGAAAGCGCCTTGTTCGCTCGGCACAGCGGACCGATGCGAAAAACGCATCCCATCCCGAGCGGCAGTTTCAGCCGAAGGAAAAGGAACTGCGCTATGACGATCCCGAGTCTGCCGCAGCCGAGGAGGGAATCATAAGGATCATATATCTCGACCAGGGGCTGTGCAGAGGCAAGGAGCTTCCGCCGCCGGAAATGTTCTCATCGCCGGCACTGGCGCGGATATATTCCGTGCTCAAATCAAAATTTGAAAACGGCGAAATTATCAGCATGGCGTCAATGAGCGCCGCACTTATTCCGCAGGAGGCATCGCTGCTTGCGGCAGTTCTGCAAAAACCGGAGGCACTTCGCAACGGCGATAAGGCGCTTGCCGATTATATACAAAGAGTCAAAAACCGCTACGAGCTCAAACAGTCAGGCGAGGACCTGCGCGAGCTTGCAAACAGATTCAAGGAATCCAAAGGATACGAGGGGTAGAATTATGGAAAACAAAACCGAAAACATGACCGAGCAGGAACTTGAGCGCGCAGCCGATCAGCTGCTTGAAGCAGCCGAGGAAAAACCCGCGCCGAAGAAAAGAACCCGCCGCAGCAAGGCTTCCGAGCAGTCCGCCGAGGAAAAGAAAGCAGACGAGGCACCGGCAAAGAGCAGCGAGGAAATTCTCAATGAGCTCATGGAAAAGGCAAAAAAGACCGGCAAGATCAGCACCAAGGAAATTGCCGCCCTCGAGGAAAAAGGCGTAGACGCCGAGTCGATTACAAAGTTTTATGACGCCCTCGAGGCCAACAAAATCGAGATCGACATAAGCGAGGACGAAGCCGCATCTATTCTTGAAGACATAGATATGCCCGAAATTGAGGAGCTCAACGAGATCGAAGAGGTCACCGAGGAGGAGATGGCAGAGGTCAAGGTCGACGACACATACAGCACCGACGACCCCGTGCGCATGTTCCTTAAGGAAATAGGCAAGGTTCCTCTGCTGACAGCCGAGGAGGAGGTCGAGCTGGCGATAAAAATGAGCCAGGGCGATGAAGAGGCAAAGCGCCGCATGACCGAAGCAAACCTGCGTCTGGTCGTTTCAATCGCAAAGCGCTATGTCGGCCGCGGAATGCTGTTTCTTGACCTCATCCAGGAGGGCAACCTCGGCCTTATAAAGGCGGTTGAGAAATTCGACTACACCAAGGGATATAAATTCTCGACCTACGCGACATGGTGGATTCGCCAGGCAATCACCCGCGCCATTGCCGACCAGGCAAGAACAATCCGCATTCCCGTTCACATGGTTGAAACCATAAACAAGGTTATCCGTGTTTCACGCCAGCTCCTCCAGGAGCTCGGCCACGACCCCAGCGCAGAGGAAATTGCCGAGGAAATGGGCATGCCCGTCGAAAAGGTGCGCGAGATACTCAAGATTGCGCAGGAGCCGGTGTCGCTTGAAACGCCTATCGGCGAAGAGGAGGATTCCCACCTTGGCGACTTCATACCCGATGAGGACGCATCCGAGCCGAGCGAGGCCGCGAGCTTCTCTCTGCTTAAGGAACAGCTTATGGAGGTCCTCGATACACTCACTCCGCGTGAGAAAAAGGTCCTTGAGCTGCGCTTCGGCATAGTCGACGGCCGCACCCGCACCCTTGAAGAGGTCGGCAAGGAATTCAATGTCACCCGTGAGCGTATCCGCCAGATCGAGGCCAAAGCTCTCCGCAAGCTCCGCCACCCCAGCAGAAGCAAAAAGCTCCGTGATTTCCTGAACTGATTGCTCCAAAACAGAACAAAAACTCTGCTCTGCAGCGGTAATTAAATTCCGCTGCAGAGCTTTTATATTATTATAATATAATTATATTTTTCCCGATGCGAGGCATTACTTTATCATCAGGCATCATTCGGCACTTGCGCAGGGAGATAATTTTATTTATAATGTAAAGCAAATATAAAGAGCATAAGGTTGTGAAGAGAGCAAAATGAGGAAATTGCGCATAATGTCCGCTATATTATGCCTGAGTATTATGCTCGGCAACGTGAGCGCTTACGCCGTTGCCGAGGATATCAGCGCGCCGGAGCTTAATTCTGCGCAGTGTGCCCTTATCGGCGATATGGGCAGCGGCAGGATACTTTTCAATATAGACGCCTATTCGCGGCGCGAGCCGGCAAGTCTGACGAAAATCATGACGCTTCTTCTGGCGGTCGAGGCCATCGAAGACGGCACGGTGTCGCTTGACGATATGGTGACGGCGTCCTCCGAATGCAAAAACGGACTCGAAGACGACAGCTCAACGGCGCGCATCAATCAGGGCGAAACAATGAGTTTTAAGGATCTGCTCTATTGCGCGGCACTGGCTTCGGCAAACGAGGCCTGCAATATAATCGCCGAGCATGTCTCCGGCTCGATAGATGCCTTTGTCGAAAAAATGAACGCCCGCGCATCGGAGCTCGGCTGCAGCGGAACGCATTTTGCAAATCCGCACGGAATGCCGGCAGACGACCATTACACGACTGCCCGCGACCTCTTTTTGATCTCATGCGAGGCGATGCGGCACAGCCAATTTACCGAGCTTGTGGGCTGCAGCGAATATACAACCGCCGCAACAAACGACCACGAGGCACGCACCTTCAAAAGCTCAAACGCACTGATAACACGCGACTCGTCCTATTCGGATAAGTATTTTTACAACGGAGCAATAGGCATCAAGACCGGATACACGCAGAATGCCGGCTATTGCCTTGTGAGCGCGGTTGAGCGCGACGGGGTCAATGTCATAGCGGTTATCCTCGGAGCAGAGGGCAACGCCGACACGAAAGAATACGACAGCTTTGCCGATACGATAAGCCTCCTCGACTGGTGCTTTGAAAACTACTCCTACCGCAGCATTGTCGAAAAAGGCAGTGCCGCCGCGGTTCAGCCGCTTGAAATTGACGGACAGAAGGGTGAGCTCACCCTCGTGTGCGCACAGGAGATAAACGCCCTGGCGGCAAATAATCTTGATGCATCAAAGCTTGAAAAAACCGTAACGCTCAACTCGGAGACGCTCAATGAAATTCCCGAAGAGGGCACGGAGCTCGGAACAGTCAGCTTTTCAGACCCCGACGACGGCACGGTATACGGCACGGTTAAGCTCCTGGCGTCAGCCGATGTTCAGCTTGAAGAGCCCGAGCCCACTGCCGAGCCGACGGGACTGAGCGATCAGCAGAAGACAGCGGTCGAGATTGTCGTTGCGATTGCCGCATTTTTGCTTTTGGTGTTCGTTATTCTTCTTATATTCCGTCAGAAAAGGATTAAAAACCGCCGCCGCAAGGGAAAAAACAGAACGCAGGCGAAGAACAGAACGCAGACAAATAACAAAACGCAGGCAAAAAGCAGGACACAGGCAAAAGGCCAAAACAGTAAGAGAAGATAAGCAGTTGACGGACAAATGGAATATTTAAGACAACTCAATTTCATATCAATGGTGCTTCGGATTCTGCTGGCCGTTCTTGTCGGCGGACTTCTGGGGCTTGAGCGCGAGCGGCGCAGCTCACCTGCCGGATTCAGGACATATATGCTCGTTGCCATTGGCTCGTCGATGACCGTCATGCTCAGCCAGTATCTTGTTATCATGCTTGCAACTCAATGGCATGATGCGGCAGCAGCCGTGGGCGCGACTCACGATGTTTCGCGTTTCGGGGCACAGGTCATAAACGGTGTGGGCTTCCTCGGAGCGGGCTCTATTATTCTGACAGGCCGTCAGCGCGTCAAGGGACTGACCACCGCCGCCGGGCTTTGGGCATCTGCCTGCCTCGGACTTGCAATCGGCGCGGGATATTACGAATGCGTGCTCGTTTCGGTTGCGCTGATTTTAATCTGCATGTATATATTCCCCGCGCTGGAGAACAAGCTCATTCTAAGGTCGAGATATATGAATATCCTCGCCGAGCTTGAAGGACTTGAAAACCTCGGCGCCGTACTGGGAAAGCTGCGTGAGCAGGATGTCAAGCTTTTCGACCTTGACCTTACCAAGCAGCCGGAGGACCGCCGCGCATCGCTGGCAGTCTGCCTTACGGCATATCTGCCGAAGGGAATTAACCACGCGGAGCTTCTGGCAAGGCTGTCGGTGCTTGACGGCATAGTTTCAATCGAAGAAAGTCAGTGAAGGGGGTGCAGACATGCTTTCGTGCTTTGATTTTATAAGAGAGGCGACAATGCTTGCCATGGCGCTGCGCCTGCTGCTGGCATTCATCTGCGGCGCGGCAATCGGCGCCGAACGCGAAATCAAACGCCGTCCGGCCGGATTCAGAACACACATTCTCATTTGCCTCGGTGCGGCGGTCACCACGCTGACAAGCCAGTATCTTTTCCTTGATCTCGGACTGTACACCGATGTCGGCAGACTCGGTGCGCAGGTTATCGCCGGCATCGGCTTTATCGGCGCAGGAACGATTATCGTAACGGGCAGACGCCAGGTGAAAGGGCTGACCACAGCCGCCGGTCTTTGGGCATCCGCAATTGTCGGACTCGCCTGCGGTGCAGGGTTTGCCGAATGCGCAATTTTCGCAACTGCGGTTATTCTGTTTGCCGAAATTGTTCTGATAAAATTTGAGTTTAAGTTTGCAAAAGCGGGAAAACAATGCACCCTGTATATTGAATATACGGGGCCGGACACCATACAGAGCATTCTTGAAATGCTCAGCGAACGTTCGCTGAAGGCGTCAAATCTCGAGGTCAGCCGCGCCGGGGGCGATGACGAGCAGCACAGATATTACGCGCTTTTATCCGTCCAGACGACATCCAAGCTCGGCGGAGGTGAGCTTGTTCCGGCAATAACCGCAATCCCGAATGTGAGCGCGGTTGAAGAGATGTAAACAAAAAAACAGCACCGAGGCAATGCCTCGGTGCTGTAAATTTTTTTTGGTTTCTTTACGGTTTTATCAGGTAAGACCGGAAATCATGCTGATAGGCCAGGACAGAAGATCGCCGAGAAGACGAACCTTGCTCTGAACGAACAGGCGGGTATCTTCATCTGTAACCTTATCCTTAATCTTCTTGGCTACGTCCTTGGGGTTAATCTCAAGAAGTTTGCCTGCAACGCCGAGAACCTTGCCAGCGTCGAGGTACTTGACGGTCTCAACGAGGTTATCCTTTGCGGCCTCGAAGTCATAATTGGCGATTGCCTTAATGCACATGTTGTTTTCCTCCCATATAATTCTTTGTTGTTCAGATGCGGCTGTAAATCCGCATTAAGCTACTTTTTCAATCCTGCCATACGGCGTTAATCATTGTAACACAAAGCAGGCGATATGTCAAAAAGAAAAAACTTTCGGCTCATTTTTTGTGCAAAAATAATACAGCGGCGACGATAGAATATCCGTCACAGCACTGTTGACCATATTTATTATCGTAAAAGCGAACATTTGAGGAACTTTTTCTTTTGAAATTCGTCCGATAACTTAAGATAACATATATATTGAGGAGGAACGGTTATGAAAAAATCCACTGCGGCGCTGATGCTGTGCCTGTTGCTTTGCCTGAGCTGTGCCTGTTCGCAAAGCCAAAAAAATGTGCCGGAAGATGCACCCGAGAATGCTAAATCCTCAACGGAGATTGAATACAAGGGCAACGGAATGAATGTTCGAATAGCAGTGCCCGATTCATGGACTGCCGAAAAAGGCGAAAATGACGAGAGCGTGAAGTATGCCGTAGGTCTGACATTTTCTCCGAAGGATGAGCCGGAGCTTAAATATTATTTCGAGCGATACGAGCAGGGACTCGGTGTGTGCGGAACCGGTCTTGAGGAAAAAGAAATAACTATAAACGGTATGACCGCAAACGCCGGATATTATGACGGCGCCGACTACTGGAGCTTTATAAGCTTAAGCCACGGCGATGCCGCCTACGGCCTGACATGGTCATACGACGGCGACGGCAATATAAGCGGTGAGAATATCGAAAAATATGATGTCCAAATGCTCTCCATGCTCGATACCCTGACATTTGTCGACTGAGAATTTCATAAAATATAATTATAATCATAAAAAGAGACGGTTTTTGGACCGTCTCTTCGTTGTTTTGCGGTTTGTTACTCTAAGCTGAGCATTCGCTCGAGCATGACCGCGGCCTGGGCGCGGGTCGCTCCGCTGTTCGGTCTGAGGCTGTTGTCCTCAAAGCCTTTGATAATGCCCAGTGCGCACACGGCATTAACCTCGCTTCTCATGGACGCCGGCACGCCGGATGCATCTTTGAAACCGGAGAGCGCATCGTTCAGACCGGAGATGTCCCTGCCGCCGTTTTCAAGATATCTTGCTATCATACATCCGAGCTCGGCACGGGTGATGTCTTTGCCGGGTCTGACGGTGCCGTCCGGATATCCCTTAAGTATTCCGGAGCTGCTTGCCCACAGCAGGGCGTTATAGCACCAGCTGTCTGCTTTCGGTGCATCGGAGAATGTCATCGTGCCGCTGACCTCCGGCTGACCGCTTGCGCGGTAGAGCACCATGGCGAGCATTGCGCGGGTCAGGTTTGTGTTCGGCGAAAATGTGTTTTGCGCCGTTCCCTTGAAGAGCCCGTCGGACACGCTGCCGTCAACATCGTCATAGAACCAGTCGCTTGGCGTCACATCGGTGAAAAGATTGCCTCTGTCGGAGTAAGTGAGCGATGCCGCCGCGCTTGCGTCGTATGACGGCGCGTATGCACGGGCTTTATATACCGTTCCGGCTTTGGCCTCAAATGAGCCCGTGTAGAGCGTACTTTTTTTATCGGGAACGGAGCCGTCGCTTGTGTAATATATCTGCGCGCCGTTTGTCTTGCTTTGCATTGTGACGCTGCCGTCGGAAATGCTTATCACCGGCGTCGCCGTCGGATTATATTTGATTGTCAGGCTGACATCATCGGAGCGTATGCTGTTCCATTTGATAACCGTCTGCGCCCGGATAACCGCGCTTTTTTCAATATAGAACGGCCCGGTGTATTTCGTGCTGTTTGTCGGCGTGGGCAGACTGCCGTCAAGCGTGTAGTAAACACTGCCGCGCTTATCGCCGCCCGATATGGTAACAAGCTTGCCGCGCTGTGTGTCCTCAACCTTTATGACAGGCTCTCCGACTGCGGCGGCTGTTCCGTTTTTGCCGGGATAGGCGTTAAAATAAATCTTGCCGTTTTCGAGGCTTATGCCGCGGCGCATGAACAGCTCGCTGAGCGTCACGAACTCATAGCCCTGTGCCTGAAGCGTGTCTATTGCGCGCAGGGCGGCGGTAACGGATGTCGAGTGCGTATCGTGCAGAAGCGCGATTGAGCCGTCCTTTGCCTGCTTTATGAATTCGTTGTAGACCGAGTCGGCGTTGTTGCTCTTCCAATCATATGTATCCATTGACCAGAAGAAGCAGGGCGTATTTGCCGCCTTGAGCACGCGTGAGTTATAGTCGCCGTATGGCGGACGGAGCATATAATCGAAATCCTGGCCTATTGCCTTATCGAGTATCGCATCGGTCTTCTGAAGCTCCTGCTTTATCTCGGCGTCGGTCTTGCTTGTCATGGTCGGGTGACTGTATGTGTGGCTTGCAATCTCATGACCCTCTTGCCATGCGCGCTTTACAAGCGAGGGGTTATATTCTGCCATTTTGCCGACAAGGAAGAATGTGCAGTGCGCGCCGCGCGCTTTCAGCCCGTCAAGCAGACGCGCCGTGTTCTGACTCGAAGGGCCGTCATCAAACGTAAGGGCAATAAGCTTGCTGCTGTCGGCATGAGCGGATACTGGCAGAATGCCGACTATCATGATCACGGCAAGAAATGCCGCGGCTAATCTTTTGAGCTTTTTCATTTATCAAAACCCCAGTTTAACCAAGTTTTTATCATTTGCAAAGCTGCTCATTTCACACACGAAGAGAATTTCATCGACACCGTTTTCCGAGATAAGCTGCTGTGTCGAGCCCATGTAATAGCGCAAATCGAGCATGATTATCGTCTCGTAATCTGCCGTGAGGAAAGGAACGAGGCTGTTTGCAAACGAGTCTTTTATTATGAGAAGAGTTTTTCCGTTGTCACATCCGCCGCTTATGGTAGTCTGACCGTAGTTGCCTCCGAGGAAGACCTTATATTTGTCCTTTTCATTGGCCGCGGCCATGTAATAAAGCTCCGTCTGCTTGCCGTCCGCGGTAACGCTGAGATTTTCGGAAACGGCGGAGATATACACCTCGTCGGGCTTTGCGTCCGGATCAAGAGTTTTTGAATATGTCGTGCCGAGGAAGCTGTCGCTGAAAAGCTCCGGAGATGCGCTGTACTTTCCGTTCGGAAGAAGAGTTTTATATGCCGTGTGTGCGCCGTACCATGTCCAGTGATGGTCGGTGCGGTAATAGACCTGCTGCTGCGTCTTCGCATCGCTCAGCGCCGTATACAAATCGGGGAAGCTGACATTGGGAAGGGCGGACTTTGCAGTTTCGTATATCTCCCGCGCATCGTACATTTGCGCATTGGCAGGAAGCTTGTCATCCATCACCGTTCCGGTTGCCGGAACGAGAAGCATCGTCGTCGGAATGTCGGCGTTTGCCTGCGTGAAGTCGTCGACAAGCTGAAGATTGCGGCGGAGATTTTCGTCACTGACGCTATCCGGCGTTATTTTTTCGATATAATATCCGTCCTCGCCGAGGTACGCGCCGCCTATATCCTTGAAGCCGAGCAGCTTTTTTATCTCAGTCCCGAGCTGCGTCCATGTGTCGCGCGAGGGAAACTGGTCGGAGATATGTTCGGTTATTTTGTTCTGAAAGCTGCCGTCAAGCACACTGTCGAGGCTCAGCTTCGGTGCGGTCTGAAGCATGCGGTTTTCGTTGTCGGAAAAGTCTTTGTCCTCACCGGCAAACACCAGCACGGCAGGGAGTGCAATGATAATAAGAAACAGTGCTATAAAAGCAACACGAAGTTTTTTCATTACGCTCACCTCTTAAAATCTGAAATAAAGGAATGGATTGTAGCTGTCGCCGATCAGGAATATCATGCTCAGTGCCAGCAGTGCAAGAGACAGCACGCTCTTGATTACAAATCCCGTTTTCTCGCCGAGGGCATCCGTGCAGGAGACGAATACGCGCTTGGGAAGCTCCGTGGATGCGATGCAGCATATAACAATAAGCACAGCCTTGGTCACAAGCGTATAAACATCCATGCCGCCCGTTGCTCCGTTTGCTCCGAACAGCGAGCCGAGGTACGGAAGCAGAACGCTTACATCGTCGCTTGCGAATATCACCCAGCCGATGGCTATAAGCAGCAGCGCATATACATGGCGGAAAAACTTCGGCAGCTTGTCGAGTGCTTTGAGCAGGAACAGCTTTTCGATAAACAGGATTACGAAATAATAAAGTCCCCACATGACGAAGTTCCAGCCCGCACCGTGCCAGAAGCCCGTGAGAGTCCAGACAATCAGAAGATTCAGCGCCTGACGCGCAAGACCGCGGCGGTTTCCGCCGAGCGGGATATAGAGATATTCCTTGAACCATGTGCTCAGTGTAATATGCCAGCGGCGCCAGAAGTCGGTGATTGAAACGGACTGATACGGATATCTGAAGTTTTCCGGAAACTTAAAGCCGAACATTCTGCCGAGTCCTATGGCCATGTCCGAATAGCCGGAAAAGTCGAAATAAATCTGGAATGTGTAAGCCGCGGCACCAATCCATGCCATAAGCGCGGAAACATCGCCGCCGAGAGCATATATATCTGACCACACCGCGCCCATCTGGTTTGCAAGCAGAACCTTTTTGCCCAGACCGACTGCAAAGCGCATAACGCCCTCGGAGAAGTCCGCCGTCGTCACACTGCGGTCGGCAAGCTGATCCTGAACATCGGAATAGCGGACGATAGGACCGGCAATCAGCTGAGGGAACATGGTTATATACATGCCGAAGTCAATGATGTTTTTCTGAACCCTGACATCATCGCGATAGACATCGATTGTGTAGCTCATCGCCTGGAAGGTGTAGAACGAAATGCCTATCGGCAGGGCAATGTTGAGAAGATCGAACCCGGCGTCAAACAGCGAATTGATATTCGTGATGATAAAGTCCGTATATTTGAACACGCTCAGAAGTCCGAGGTCTATGACAACGGACAGAACAAGCAGAAGCTTCAGCCGCTTTTTGCTCTCACGATGCTTGTCCATAAGTCTGCCGAACAGATAGTTTATCAGGATGGAAAACATCATCAGGAAAACATACTTCGGCTCGCCCCATGCGTAGAACACAAGGCTGGCTATCAGCAGGAAGAGATTTCGCCCCTTCTTCGGGCAGATATAGTACCCCAACAGAACAAGGGGCAGGTAAACACATAGAAAAATTGTACTGCTGAAAACCATGTATGTCTCTCCGTTTACTTTAATTGATTAATCACTCAATCATTTGGTGAATTCTTTGAACGCCGTTTCCACATTTTTCTGTCCGTCGCACATTATGAGCAGGACGCAGTCGCCGATCGTCTTTATCTCGGCACTCGAAGCTCTGTCAACCTGGTCGGGCTCGTAGGTTTTATACATCTGAACGCGTGATTCAACATGCGAATTGAGGCTTGCGCCCATGTCCGCCAGGTCGGACTTGTCCTTTAACTGGACGACCGCTATCTCATAAGCCATGCCGTCTGCGGCATAGGCGATGAAAAAGCCGCGAATTTTATTATACTCCATATCGGATATGTATGAAAAGGCTTTTTCGGCATTTTCATCCCAGCTGCCCGAAATTTTCATCTCGGGCAAACTCTTATCCGCAGCCACCATGCTTTTCTGAAGCTCATACATATCAATTGCTTCACTGCTCTTTCCGCAGGCGCAAAGGGAAAGGCACAGCGCGGCGGCGCAAATTATGCATATTATTCTTTTCATCAGTTAATCACCGTTGTGTCGCATGAGCCGCCGATTATGGCCTCGCCGCTGCCGAGCACCTCGCTTGCGAGGCCTCCGAACGCGCCGCTGACGGCATCGTCTATCTTTTGCTGCTGCTCTTCCGTGATATCGCCGTTATCTGTGTCCGAGCCGTCGGTTTCGTATCCTATGTATACGCAGAACACGTTCTCGTCATCAGCCGCGAGCCAGTCCCATGTGATGTATGTTCCGCTGTAGCTGTTGAGTACGACAGAGTCTATCTGATTCATCATGTTGTCAAGAATAACGCTTGTGTCGTTGCCTATATCCGAGCCGAGGCTGAAGCTGACAACGCTTGCCTTCGAATCCAGAGCCGCGCGTATCTGCTCGGGTATGGTGTATATATCCTTGCACTCGGTTCTGTTTATGTAGGCGTAGTTATATTTATATCCGTCGGCCGCGGGGAAGAAATCGGTGTTCCATTCCTGCGAGTTGCTCATTGTCGAGTCATTGAGGTTAAAGTGAGCACAGCTTCCGCCGGGCGCGTCGGAGAAAACGTCTGTGTGATACCACTGGCCGTCGAGCTTGACGAGATCCCACGAGTGCGAGAGATACGAATCGTGCACGACCATGCAATCGATATCCATCATCTGCATGAAAAGTCTGAATGTCGTAGCGTAGCCGACGCAGACTGCCTTTTTGGTCTGCAAAACGCCGTGAGGATTGTCGACAACCAGATCGTCATCATCGGGAATGACGGTCAGCGAACCGTCGTCAAAGCCGATGTTCGCGCACATCCATTTATATACGGCAAGCTCCTTTTCATAGTCGCTCATGCCGTCGGTGATTATCTCATCGAGCACCTTTTCGGCCATATCGAGGGTTTCCTTGTCGGTGTCCGACAGCTTGGATGTGTCGCCCGATTTATATGCGTCGGATATCTCAGTCGTCGCCTTTATGACATACTCGCCGCCGATGGTGACATCGTTTTCCTGCGCAACATCCTCGGTCTCCTCAACCTCCGTTCCGTTTTCAAGTGCCTTGACCCTTGTCATCGTGAATATGTTCAGCGCCAGAAGCAGAACAAGGCACACAGGCGTTGCAAAATACATCATTTTTTTAAGCTTTTCTTTCATTGCAATATCCCCTTTCGGATAATAATACGGTGGAAAAACAGAAAAGTTCCCGTCTGTCTATCCGTATGGTTTGATTTAGCACAGTTAATATACTCTGCCGCCTGTTTTATGTCAATACCCAAAAATGTTAATTTTCAACTCTTGCGTATAAACGAAAAAAATTATATACTTAATATAAGGATATAATTTGAAATTCCTTTGGGAGGAAGCTTGAGTGACTGATCTGAGGTTTTATTTTGACGGGACAAACGGAACGCCTGCAGAAGGTGATGTTCCGATCAGCGTTATGATATCCAAGGAGCATAACCCGACCGATATAGGCGAGCTGAAATTCAGATATTCCGATGCCTATTTCCTGCGCTCGGCCTGCTCGTATAATCATGAGCTTGCCATAATGTCCCTCGGACTTACGATGAGCGCGTTTACCTATAAAAATGACGGCGATAAATACACAAGGGCGGCGCTTGTTTCCATCGGCTGCGACAACCGCGCGGTTGAGAGCTTCCGATTCGACGACCAGCAGAGCTGTGAGGATACCTGCGGATATATCATGGCCGTAAAAAAGCTTCCGGACGATACGTTTCTCATGCCGGTTGTCATCCGAAGCCACCGCTACGGCGGCGAATGGGTCAGCAATGCCCACGCCGTGGAGGAAAGCTGCCCTGACCACGCAGTGGGATTTAAAACCGCAGCCGACGGTGTGTATGACGCGGTTATGGATTATATATCCCGTCGGAATCTCAGCCTTGACAAGCTGAAGATCTGGGTCTGCGGATACAGCCGCGGCGGCGCGGTGACAAATCTGCTCGGTGCGCGCCTCACGTTTGAAAGCGGCATCGTCAAGGATAATATTTTTGCCTACAGCTTCGCAACGCCGGTCACCGTATATGACAGGGCAAACCGCTTCACGGATAATATATTCAATATAATTTCCGAAATTGACGTTGTTCCGCGCATGCCGCTCGGCTACTGGGGCTTAACACGCTACGGCAGGGATATGATAGTGCCCTGCAAAGCGCGGCGCGGACTCGGTGAATACACCCGTCTGCTCGGTCAGATGCAGACGCAGTTTGCGCTTATCATGGAACAGCTCGGGGTCGAGGCCGACTATGTTCCGCTCGACGACCAGGAGCGTGCGCTCGATCTGCTGTTTGACTATTTCGATGACCTCTTGGACACTCCGGAAAAATACCGCGACGACGGATATCAGCAGCTTGCGATGGAATATATGAGAAGCAAGATGCACGGCGATGTGTTCGAGCTGCGCAAGTTTATAAATTTCCTGCTTGACGGCAATGAGGAAATGGCGTCCGAGCTGTGCACGCTGATTGATAACTGGCACGATCTGAGCGGGCTTGAAAAGGTGCAGCGCCTGGGCATAATGCTGTCGAAGCGAAAATCCGGTGACAAGGCTCCCGCGACCGAGATTATATTCATGGTCATAGGCATCCTTTTCCGCTATGCGGCAAAATATACCGCCACCAAGGTCACCGGCGGCGGACAGGATTATTTTTATGAGCAGCTTGTTATTCTGATTGTCGATGCTTATCAGCACGGCGGCGAATCGTTCATTCTTCAGCAGCATTGGCCGGAAGCATATCTGGCATGGCTCAAGGCGGCACCTGCGGACGACCTGTTCCGCGTGGGAAGCTATGTGCGTGAATCAGTAAAATAAAAAGGAGACAGGATATGGACAAGACCATTGTTGTTATGGCGGCCGGCCTCGGCTCGCGTTACGGCGGCGTCAAGCAGATTGAACGCCTCGGTCCCGACGGCGAGATACTCATGGAGTACGCGGTCTACGATGCGATAAATGCCGGATTTAATAAAATTGTTCTCATAATAAAGCCCGAGATATATGACGATGTCAAGTCGCTCTTCGGAGATAGAATTGAAAAAAGCACGGGCATAAAAATAGATTACGCCTTCCAGACGCTCGACCGCTTTACCGAAAGCCGCCTGGAATTTAAGGATCGCACCAAGCCGTTCGGTACGGTGCATGCTGTCATCTGCGCAAAGGACTGCATAAAAACTCCTTTTGCCGTCATGAATGCCGATGATTACTATGGCGCGGAGGCATTCAAGGTAATGTCGGAAAAGCTCGAGGAGCTTCACGGAGCGCAGGACGCGGCAATGGTTGCCTACAGGCTTAAGAATACGGTCAGCCCTTTCGGCACCGTCACCCGCGGTGTGTGCATGGTGGAGAACAATCTGCTTGCCGGCGTCAGGGAGACATATAAAATTAAGCTCATGCCCGACGGAACCATCCGTGACACCTCGGAAGGCGATGACGGACCGCTGCTGGCACCCGACACCTTTGTTTCCATGAACCTCTGGGGATATCATCAGGATATTCTGCCCGTTATGGAGCAGTATTTTGCACAGTTTCTTGCCGCGCTTCCATCGGATGACCTTAAGGCGGAGTGCCTCCTGCCGACCATGATGGGAGATCTGACAAAGCAGGGCAAAATCAGCATTTCTGTGCTGAACACAAACGACCGCTGGTTCGGCCTGACATATAAAGAAGATAAGCCCGGCGCAGTCGCCGCTCTCACCGAGCTTCACAAAAACGGCACCTATCCCCCAACCCTGTGGCGTGGATAAGAGAAACAGAAAAAAGGAACAAGACGCAAAAATGCCCGCGACAAACAGTCGCGGGCATTAGATTTTGAGTTATCAGTCGGTCACGTAGGGCAGGAGAGCGATCTGACGGGCTCTCTTGATAGC